>NZ_FQWR01000043.1:0-8351 GCF_900129735.1 Fibrobacter sp. UWCM
TTGTGTTTGATTTGTGGTTATTTCAAATCTAAAAATTGGAACATCCTATTTTTTTACCCCCTTAGCGGAATTTGCGAAAGAAAATATACGTTACCAAAAAATAAGTTTATTGTCCAATAAATGGTTAAATCCTTGCACTTTCAGTGCAGTAATGAAACCAGCCTTTCTTTACCCGTTCTTATTGTTTTCTCGAAGGTATTTATAGTAGTCTAGGGGACCTTCGGGTTTGTAAAAAAATAACCCAATAACACGGATGTCTGGTTTTATTTCCAAAATTTTATTCTTTATAGCTTTAAAATGAGTTCCTGTTGTAAGTACATCATCTAGCACATACACTAAATCCGGTATTTCTATTTTTTCAGTTGTTGACATCACAAGATTGTTCTGTATTGCGATTAGATCTTTAGTTTGTTCTGACTTGTGAGTGCTTTCGACGCTCTCCTTTACATCAAAAATATCTAGACAAGTTACGTTTGTCACATTTTTGATTATCTGCACTAATCGATTGTCATATTCTGGGGTTCCTTTTTTCTTTGACGGGGGCATCGGAATAATAAAAGGGTTTTCCGCTTGAAATCGGAATTCTTTTAAGAATCCACTACATTTAGCAATTGCTTCTGTTTTATAGCGCCACTCATATTTTTCTTTTTTATCGGTAGATTTTTTTAAATTGTGTAAATCGCTGAAATAATCGTCCCGTTCTTCAGGGCAATATATTTCGTATCTCCAAATCTCATCTGTATCTTCTAAACCGACTGAAGTCCCGCTTAATTTTTCCCACGCCATATGCATAACCCCCTAGTCCTTAAGAATTTTTATATCAGTTATAGCCCTTACCCTTACTGCACCTTTTTCTAGATACTTTGTTGGCCAAGTAATTTCATGATTTTCAAAACATGAATTGAGGATGAACAATTTTTTTTCCAAGTCAAAACAGGCTTTCGCTTGGGAATGTGTTCCGCTTGTTTCCGACGCTTCTACAATTATAGTTGCATCTGAGATTGCAGCCATAACAACATTACGTTCTGGGAAATACAATTTTTTTGTCACAAAAGATTGCTTGTCGTATTTGTAAAGGGGAACTTGGCTGATGAGCAGATGATTGGTTGCAATTTCATCTTGGAGTTCTTTATTCTCTTTTGGATAATAATGGTCAATAGGGGTTCCAATAACTCCTATAACTTTTTTCCCAAGGCTGATTGCTGTAGTTAAGGCCGCGGTATCTACACCTTTTGCTAAACCTGAAACAATGGTGGTATTTGAATGAAGTTCTTTAATAAGTTTTTCGGTTCTAATTTTTCCTTTAGGACTCACGTGCCTTGATCCGACTACTGATACACATACATTTTTTAAGAGATCGAGGTTTCCTTTGTAATAGAACATTCCTAAGGGGTATTTGACATTAAGTAAACCTTTAGGAAAACGTTCATCGTTTTTGAAGAGAACGGAGAATGCTTTAGCTCGTTCTTTCAATGCATTATCAATTTCATATAATTCGGCATCATCAAAAAACATTTCCTCTTTTAGTTTTTCAGAAGCTAGAAGTGAACCGTTGTTGAGGGTTAGAGACATTTTTTTTAATGTGGAATTCTCTTTGCTCCATAAAAATTCATAAGCCAAAAGTTCTTTGTATTCTTTTGTGTTCATATAAAAAATCCGTTACAAATGTGACTTATGGTTTCTAAAAACAAATATATCTTTTTTCGTACAAAAATCGTAAGAAAAAAAAGAAAAAGACTATGGCGCAGATATTGCAAAAAAAACTTCATCGTTTGTCTTCTGATGAATTCCATTATATCATAACTATTCGAGTTAAGGTGGTTGAAAATGCGTTAGGGATAGTGGCCCCTTGGGGCGAAGACTCGCGAAGCGAGGCTTGGTTGCAAGAGCTACGCGGGCGTGCCGCAGGTGCGCACGGGTTGCCTTGCAATATAGCCCGACCCACGCTAGTGGGGAACGCCCAAAAGAAACATCTGGACTTCAACAAGAAAATTTGGGAAGAAATCTTCGCCGCCACCTACGAAAAGGCCTACTTCGTGCAGCAGATGCGCGAACTCGTGGAAGTCGAAGAAGAAATGCTCAAGACTCCGGGCCGTCTGCCTGCCGATGAACTCCTCATCAAGGCCAAGAAGGACGGCTTCAGCGACAAGTATATTGCCAAGATTCTCGGCATCCGCGAAAAGGACGTGCGCAAGAAGCGTACCGAACTCGGCGTGGTCGAAGGCTGGTGCGCAGTGCCGGTGAGCGGCGTGAAGGACCAGTACTACTACTACAGCACCTACAACTGCAAGGACGAATCTACCGCTTCCACCAACCCGAAGAAGATCATGATTCTCGGCGGTGGCCCGAACAGAATCGGCCAGGGCATCGAATTCGACTACTGCTGCTGCCACGCTGCCATGGCTCTCCGCGAAATGGGTTACGAAACCATCATGGTGAACTGCAACCCCGAAACGGTTTCTACCGACTACGATACTAGCGACAAGCTGTACTTTGAACCGGTCTGCCTCGAAGACGTTCTCCAGATTTACCACAAGGAAAAGCCGGCCGGCGTGATCGTGCAGTTCGGTGGCCAGACCCCGCTGAACATCGCCCGCGCCCTCTCCGACGAAGGTGTGAAGATTCTCGGTACCAGCATCGACTCCATCGACATCGCCGAAGACCGCGACCTGTTCCGCAAGATGATGGACCAGCTCGGCATCCCGATGCCGGAAAGCGGCATGGCCACGAACATCGACGAAGCCCTCGCTTGCGTCAAGCAGATCGGTGGCTACCCGGTGATGATCCGCCCGAGCTTCGTGCTTGGCGGCCGCGGCATGGAAGTCATCTACGACGAAAACATGCTCCGCGAATACGTGGCGAAGGCTGTCGGCGTGACCCCGGACCGTCCGCTCCTCATCGACCGCTTCCTCCACAACGCTCTCGAATGCGAAGCCGACGCGCTCTCCGACGGTGAACACGTCTACATCCCGTCCGTGATGGAACACGTGGAACTTGCCGGTGTCCACTCCGGTGACTCCGCCTGCATTATCCCGCCGGTGACCATCACCAAGGAAAACCTCGCGACCATCAAGGATTACACCAGGAAGATTGCTGAAGCCCTCCACGTGTGCGGCCTCATGAACATGCAGTACGCTATCGAAGACGGCAAGGTGTTCGTGCTCGAAGCGAACCCGCGTGCAAGCCGCACGGTGCCTCTGGTCTCCAAGGTTTGTAACACCCAGATGGCCCGCCTCGCTACCCGCCTCATGCTCGGCGCGAAGCTCGAAGACCTCAAACTCAAGGAAAAGAAGTTCAACCACCATGGTGCCAAGGAAGCTGTGTTCCCGTTCGACAAGTTCCCGAAGGTGGACCCGGTTCTCGGCCCCGAAATGCGCTCCACCGGCGAAGTCCTCGGCCTCTCCGACGACTACGCCCTGGCCTACTACAAGAGCCAGGAAGCCGCAGGTTCCTTCCTCCCGAACGAAGGTGCCGTGCTGATTAGCCTCTCCGACAAGGTTAATTTGTCTGAACAGGCCATCGAAATCGGCAAGGAATTCCAGAAGCTCGGCTTCAAGATTTACGCTACCGAAGGTACCGCCAAGTTCTACGAAGCCGCCGGTGTCAAGTGCGAAGTGGTGAACAAGATTGCTGAAGGCCGCCCGAACGTCCTCGATATCATCCTGAACAAGCAGGTGAACCTCATCATCAACACGCCGTGGGCAAAGCGCGACGCCATCAAGGACGAAAGCGCTATCCGCAAGGCCGCCATCAAGTACAAGGTTCCGTACATCACGACCCTCGCCGGTGCCTACAACACCGTCAAGGGCATCGCCGCCGCCCGCAACGGCCACGGTGCTGTGAAGAGCCTGCAGGAATACCACGCATCGATTGAGGAAATCTAATTAGGCGTGTCATCCTGGAGCGTCCGTAAGGACGCGATAGGATCCAAAAACATTCAAAGGACTGCAGCGATGCAGTCCTTTTTGTATTTTTATTCTATGCCGTTGATTGCCCGCACTATTATTTTGTTCGTTTTCATTGCTGTGTGCGCAGGGGCTTCGGGTGTGCAGGTCATCGAAGGGGATGCCGACGGTGAATGGGACCTTTCGGCGAAAAAACTCTAGGCTATGGCTGCGGTCTATCTGGCGGAATTAGGGCACGTTCCTAGTTTAGAAAGTAAAACCTTTGCGGTCTCCTTTTCTGCATCCGGTCCGGCGAAACGTACCATACAGATGAAAAAGATCTTGCCGGGCGGCGGTATTGAAGATGATTCTGTCGTGATTGCGGGGATGGACGACGCCGACGATGCCGTGAAAAAAATGCTTGTGAAAAATTTCCGGAAGGCTCCCAGGGACTACAAGGGCGACAAACCGTCCGAGGTTTTCTTTATGGATCCCGTGTTCGTGGATGTGGATGACAGTACGGCAAGGCTTGCTGCCAGAAATACGGAAACGGCCCTCGGGGAACTCGGGTACCAACTTGTCGAACACCGTCGCGGGACCAAGCTCCAGATGGTCCTGCTAAAGTTGAAAGAAGCCTATTGGCTGGGGATGATGCGCATAGAGGGTGACGAGGTCGTTCGGGGAGTGCATAAAAAGTTCATGCCAGGTGACGATCTGGAAATCATCGCCTATTCGCTAGTGAATAAGGTTATGGACTCGGATACGGAACTTAGCGTCCCCACTAACGAGGTGGTTGACTCACGTATGACACACACAGAAGCGTGTCGTGCAACTGAAAAAGCTGATTCCTTCTCCGGTTTGTTCTTAGGTTTCTTCTCGGACATGCTGTGCAATTTTTCTGATTATGTCGGGCTAGAAGGGTCCGCAGGTGGCAGGGATCTTTATGGATACTGGTATCCGGACGTGCGCTTCGATGTCATATGGGGTTTCTCGGACAATCACGCCTGGCTTCTGGGCCTGGAAGGGACTATGGGTACAACCCAATCCAGGTGGGCGTTTGAATCCGTTCACAGGTTCTCGCAGACGAAGGGTCTGTTCGTTGATTTTGTCTGGGGCTGGGGCTTTGACGGGGACTATAGCGGCTGGTACATGGGCGGTGATGTTGGGCTCAATCTGTTTGCGCTTAGTTCCAAGACTCATTGGCTGTCCCTGATGTTGCGCTACGACTGGACCTATGGCGAAGACTGGGGCGAAGGGCGCAGAGTCTCGATCAACCTAGTCTATAATCACCGCACCTATTTTAGTGATTGAGGGCTGAAATGAAATCCCTGAAAACAAAAATCCGAAAAATACTTCCGCTAGCCATTGCTGCTCCCATGATTGTTTTTGCAATCGAGGCCAGAATTGGTCCGCGTTCCGCTTTTGAGGATGCGGATATAAGGAGGCTTGATTTCCAGACGGTAACGAATTTGCATAGCGCGTATGTCCGCGACTACGTAGATTCGCAGATAGTCTACCTCAATAGCCAACTTGATTCCTGTACGGTGGCGCGTGAAGATTGCCAGTTTGCGACTGCCGGATATGGTAATGAATTTGGCTCGTATAAACCGTATATCTATTTCAAGTGTGATATAGACAAACGTGAAAAGATACTGTTCTCTCAGTTCCGCTATTATCCCGATTCTGAAAAGGTATCCTTGAGTATCTTCCGTGAATCGGTGTTCCAGGCGCACGGATTCTCCTTTGCGGAAAGGGCCGGCTATTCGCTCCTGGTGTTCGTTGTCCTGTGCCTGCTTTCGCATAGAAAACTTAATGAGTGGCTGAGGAAGGGACGTGGTAAAAGAATCGTCGAATGGTTGGGGAGCGGGCATGGTACAAACGATGCACTAGAACGCGAGATTGAAGAGACCGAGGCTTTCGACAGGATGCTTGCCGAGGGCAAGGCTAAACGCGAAAAGAATCGCAAGCAGAATGGAAAGGCAAAGTATATTCCGTAGTAGCCGCTTTTTTCAAAGAAAAACGTGACTGTTGTCATGCTTGTCCACAGGCAAGCATTTTTCTTGAACTTTACCATTTTTCGAGTATATATTTACGGGAAAGCCGCGGTCAAAACGCGGCTAGAGGTGTTGTTTATGGGTAATTCAAAGTTTTTCGCGGGTGCTGCACTCGGTTCGCTGCTCGCTGTCTCTCCCGCACTCGCCATCAATGTTACCGTCGATGCAGATGCGGGCATCAAGAAGATTTCGCCATACATTTACGGGCGAAACATCGACAAAATCAGCGATACGGACGCCGCAAGCGACGCGGACGAAGAAGCTTTTATCGCCCAGATGCTCGACGCGGGCATACACATGATGCGCGCGAACAACGGCAACAACTCCACGCGCTACAACTGGAGCCACAAAATGACGGTTCACCCGGACTGGTTCAACAACGTTTATGCGCACGACTGGGACATCACCGCGAAAAAGGTGCTCGACAAGATGCCGGGAGTCGACGCGATGTACGGCTTCCAGCTCACGGGCTACGCGGCAAGCAGCACCGAATACAATTTCCCCGACTGGAACTGGAAACAAGAACACGGCTCGTATCCGTCACAGACATTCGACCTTGCGGGTGGCGGCGAAGTATCGGAAGACGGCCAGACGCTCATCAAGGCTGGCGACGCCTCACTCTACAACATGGAATGGCCCGCCGATTCCACCGTGGGAATCATCCCGCACTGGAAGGATGAACTCAAGTACGACATGAGCCGTTTTAAATACTGGAGCATGGACAACGAAATTGAAATCTGGCGCGGAACCCACAACGATTTGGACTTGCCCGTAACCGGAGATTTCCTCGTTGAACGCTATATCGACGTGGCCAAGAAGGCGCGCGCCGCCTGGGGCGATATCAAGCTCACCGGCCCCGTAGTCGCCAACGAATGGCAATGGTGTCACATCAATGCCTACAACGACGAAAGCAGGCCCAAGATCGACGGCCAGGAATACTGTTGGCTCGAATTTTTCACCAAGAAAATCGCCGAAGCGCAAAAAGCGAGCGGCACACGACTTCTCGACGTATTCGACATCCACTGGTACCCCACCGAAAAGGACTACGAAAGCCGTGTCAACTGGCACCGCGTGCTGTTCGATACCACCTACTACTACAAGGGCGGTAACGGTGTGCGCTGCGCGACAGGCAAGTGTGACTGGAGCGACAAGGAGAAGGGCTACAGGTCCTACATCTTCGTGCGCATCAACAATTGGCTCGAAAAGTACTTCGGCAAGGATCACGGCATTACGCTCGGCATTACCGAAACAAGCATTATTGACAACGACCCCATGGTAACGGCCCTCACTTACGCGTCGTTCCTCGGAACCATGCAAGATAACGGCGTGGAGATTTTTACCCCGTGGACCTGGGGCGACGGCATGTACGAAACGGTCCACCTGTTCAGCCGCTACGGCCACCCGAATCGCGTGCAGTCCACCTCCAGCAACGACTCGCTGGTGTCGGCCTACAGTTCCATCAGCAACAAGGGTGACTCGCTTACGGTTATCTTCGTGAACCGCGCAGAGAAGGACGCCCAAGACATCAACCTTGATCTAGCGAACTTCGCCGCCACCGATGGAGCGGTCAAGACGCTCACATTGCAGAACCTCAAGGGCGAAACGTTCGTTTCTCATACAGAAAATGCGCTACAGGCAGGAACCGCCAGCGCAACTGGCAACAAGGTTTCGCTCAAGCTCCCTGCAAAGTCTATCACCGCAGTTCTGCTCACTACCGCCACGCCGAAACAGGGCGTGATTTCTGCGGGCAAGGCTCTCGCTGGCAACATGCTTTTCCGCGAAAACGGCGGCTGGGCTATAAACAACGGCTTGGGCAATGTGCACAGCGTAAGCGTGTTCAACAGCCGCGGCCAGAGTGTAATGCAAATGGAACGCCCTGCACGCGGCAATATACGGCTCGCCAGCGAAACTCTAGGCAAGGGCGTCTTCTTTGTGCGCGTCAAGACTGCGGGCGGTGTGCAGATGCGAAAAATCGATGTGAAGTAGAATCTTTTTCTCACCAATGTCCAAATGAGAAAGGTGCCCGCGGATGAATTTCCGTGGGCATTTCTTTTTGCAATTGAAGCGATTGCTGACGCTCTCCTTGAGTTTTGAACAACATAATAAAATGTTGTTGCGAACTTGTGTGTATTATTTTGTATGTAATAAAATGAGCGCACGAACTGGCAATGCAGATTTCTGGTTGCTAGGCACTGTGTGACGGCTTCCGGGAACAGGAATCTCATGCTAGAATTATACGGGAATGGTAGAAAAAACTTACACTTCGTGAATAATATGTTGATAATCTGGCCAAAAGGTGGTTTTTACCGGTTTTTTCGAGAAAAATGAAAAAAAGTGAAATTTTTTCGAGAAAAACCCTTGCCAAACTTCCAGAAAATTCTATAATTGGCCTCACCTTCGGAAACGATGGTAC
>NZ_FQWR01000003.1:0-265835 GCF_900129735.1 Fibrobacter sp. UWCM
TTGTGTTTGATTTGTGGTTATTTCAAATCTAAAAATTGGAACATCCTATTTTTTTACCCCCTTAGCGGAATTTGCGAAAGAAAATATACGTTACCGGGCATAACCGCCTGGTGAACGACGAGGCCAGGCGGCTTACGGAGCTGTTTGCGGGCGAGGGGAGGCGGACTGCCATCCTGAAGGGTGCTGCGAATGCGCGCCTGTACCCGGACAAGTTCATGCGGCAGTGCGGGGACATCGACATCTGGATAGACGGCGGGCGCGATTCCGTTACCGGCTTGCTGCGCAGGCTCGGCCTGATGGAGCCCGAACCGCAGGCGATTACTGGCCGCAAGATGACGTATGAGGAAAAGTACGCCGAGGCGAAGCGGAAACTCAACGTGCGCGTTTCGAGGCATCACGTTCACTTGGCCCACGATGCGGCTGCGGTTACGGTGGAGGCGCACTTTTTGCCTTCGTCCGGGAACCGGAACCCGTTTGCAGACAAACGATTAATGCGTTTCCTGCAAAGCGAGATTTTGAAGACCGAACTTGTGCCGGAGGGGTTCTATGTCCCGTCGCTCAAGTTTGCGCTGGCGATGCAGCTGGCGCACATCCAGACTCACTTTATGGCGGGCGGTATAGGCCTGAAGCAGATTACCGACTACTACGTGCTTTTGCGGCAGGCGAGCGACAGCGACCGTCTCGAAATCGCGAAGAACCTCCGCAGGTTCGGCCTGCTGCGCGTGTCCAGGGCCCTGATGTGGTTGCTGGGGCATATTTACGGGCTCGAACGCGAGTGTATGCTGTGCGCCCCCAATGAGCGGCTTGGCGGTCGCATGCTCGAGATTGTGCTTGCCGGCGGAAACTTCGGCTTCTATTTCAACGTGAAATACAGGAATTTCCTTACGCGCTGGATTGGCAGGCGCTGGCGTGCCATCAAGTTCAGCCCGTTCTCTCCGGTGGAGGTGTTCTGGGCGGAGGTCGCCTACTGGCGGACCTTTGCCCGCACGCTCCCTATCCGTATTAAACTGCGGAAGTTCTCGATTCGAGATATGTTCTAACGTCATACCGCCGGCGCGCGAAGCACGACAAGAGTATCACACTCTTGCCCCTGTGGGGCTTCGGTGTGACGATGAAAAAAAGACCCCGGTACAGCCGAGGTCTTTTAAACATTGCTTGTTTTCAAATTACCACTTGGCCTTGAGTGCCTGCGGGCATTCGACTTCCTTGAATTCGTGGTTCGGGTTACCTGCGGCTTCCATCCATGTTGCAAGGAATAGGCAGCCTTGCTTTGCTTCGGAGTCATTCTTGAATACTTCGTTGCACTTGTTGGTGAGGCATTCCTTGCGCTTGGTCAGGAGGTCGCCGTCGTAGCCGACAGATTCTTCACAGTCGGAGAGGAGACCGCCATATTGTTTGCCCTGGCTGCCCCAGCCCATCTGGCTACAACCGTCGAAGGCGCCTTTGCCGCCACCGGGGATCATCACGTCAAATTGACCGTGGTTCACGTCGCCACCGATGTTCGATGCCATAACGACGAGGGTCTTGCCTGCGAGAGCCTTGTGGTTGGCCTTTGTCTCGTACTTGCCGGTACCAGTGAAGGTAAGGGCGAAGCACTTGCCGCACTTGCCGCCGTCAGCAGCCGGAACAGCCGCGAAGGCGTAGGCGACCTTGTCGCTTGCGATTATAGGAATTTGGCTTGTACAAGTAGTTCCCTGCCCGCCAGAGCAAATGCTACCGCTACCGCTGCCGATGGGGTTCTTGCCCTTGGCGTCGCAGGTTTTGGTCGGGTTGCCACCGGCATTCTCGTTCCAGCCGCAGCTCGGCATACAGCAGTCCCAGTAACGGGTAGCCCAGCCCTGCTGGCCGCCCTTGCCCTTATCAATATACTTGGAGGCTTCGGCGTCATTTCCGCCACTCGGGGTAGCGCTGGAGGCCGGAGCGTTAGAAGAACTGCTCTTTGCGCTGCTGGAGGACTTTGCGCTAGAACTCGATTTGGCGCTGCTCGAGGACTTTGCGCTGGAACTGGACTTTACGCTGTTAGAGGACTTGGGTGCGGTGCCTGCGCCCATATCCTTGCATTCCTTGCCATTCGGGTCGTAATAGCATTTTAGGGCGCAGGTGTTGTCGTAAGCGTACTGTTCTTCGTGGGGGCCCTTAAGACTTGCGTAGTGGGCAACGCACTTGCCCGACGGGGCGTCGAAGCACTGGCCATCACACTGACCGTTTGATGGGGTTGCGGAAGACTTCGGCTGCTCCTGCTTGGCAGAAGACGAAGACTTGGGCTGCGGCTGGACAGCGGAGGATGTCGGCTGTTCGGGGTTGATCGTTGCGGAAGATTCCGGGATGACCGGAGTATCCGAACTGGTAATTACCGGGTCCGGGGTACCCGGAATCGGGTCTTCGCCACCCTGGCTACCGGGATCCGGTTCTACAGGCGTGACGATGGGGTTGCCCGCCAGGTCCGTAATCGAGCCATCGGGGTTGATAATCGTCTGGTCCGGGGTAAGTACCGAGAGCTGAGAGAGGTCCGGGATGGATGCAATGGGTGTTCCAGCTACGTCGGAAACGACGCCTGATGCCGGGTCGTATGAGCCGACGGGGTTCCCGGCTTTGTCGGCAACGTAGAACCCTGCTTCGGTCGGCGTGATGATGTAGGTCTGGTCGCCTTCGAAAATCCAGCTAGGGATAGTGACGGCAGCAAACTGGTCGGCACCCGGCTGAACTACCGGGGTGCTGATATTGTCGTCGTTGGTGCAGTTCCACGCAAACACCAGTGCGCCTGCAACAATCAAAGACTTGAAAAACGGAACTTTCATAATTTACCTCGTTATATGCCCAAACATTCACGCCAAAAATATATTTATATGGCTGATTTGCGATGTAAAAATTTGGTTAGAGTGATGTTTATCAAGACAAAGTGTTCCCCAGGTGTTCCTTATTTCGGAAGTGTATATTTTTCGTAACGGATGCGGGAATTTTCGTATCGGAAAAATGCTTTTCGGGGGCGGTAAAACGGCCTAGATTTGTGCGATGAATGCACCCAGGCCGAGGCCGCCGTGGCTTGTGGCGATGCGCCTTGCGGAGGGGTTGCGCTGCGGGTCGAGTGCTGGGCATTCGCGCAGGAGGTTCGCGGTGCAGGTGAACTTGCTGCCGGGGCGCGGGTCGTCGTTGGGGGCGAGGATGGCGACGGTCAGTTTTTTGCCGAAGGGTTCGAGTTCGCGGGCGAGTTCCGCGAGCTTTTTGCCGATGCGGGTGTAGAGTGCGGGTGCGTCGAAGTCGAGGCGCTTGCCGTACGGCGGGTTCAGTACGATGACGGGTTGTGTATCGTTGTCGCTGGCTGCGTGTTTATCGCAGGTCGCGTGTTTATCTTTATCGCGGGTCGCGGGGATGCTGGCGTTATTTCGGGCACAGCATGCATCGGCGATTTCTTTCGCGGTGTAGGTGAAGAAGTCGCGAAGTTGCGGGCTGATGCTTGTTGCAGTTTGTTCGCAGGTCGGGGACTGCGCGAGGGGGCTGCATTCTACGTTGTGGCGGATGATGTTTACGGCGCGTTCTGAGATGTCGCTGGTGATGATTTTTGCGATTGGACACACTTGCGCTTTCTTATAGTCATTCCGCAGCCCCGTAGGGGCAAGTGAATCCATAGAAGAAACAATATGCTTCCAGGTGGCGGGCTTGAATGCGGGCTGGTGCTTGAGTGCGAAGTCGCGGCACTTGCCGGGGATGAGCCCGCTTGCCATGTAGGCGGCCTCGAGACTGAACGTGCCGCTCCCTGACATTAAGTCAAGTAGACAGCATTGAGTCATCCTGAGCGAAGCCCTTGAGGGCGTAGTCGAAGGATCCAATGATGGCGCGGTGGCAAACTCGATGGCTTCGAAGAGCATCGCGGCGGCAATTGTCTCCTTGAGTGGGGCGTCGTTTACGAACCGCTCGTGCCCGCGCTTGTACAGCTCTTCGCCCGCGAGGTCGAGCCAGAGGGTGCATCGGTCGTCGACGAGGGTAACGTAGAGATTTTGGGGCGGGGCGTTGCGGGGTGTCCCCACCTTGGTGGCCATGCGCACTAAGGAGCAAGCTCCTAAGTGCTGTCCGCCCGCAGAGGGGGTAGTAAATGACACAGGGAGATCCCCGCCGGAGCCTGCCCTGAGCATGTCGAATGGGCGGGGATGACGTGTGGCAGAAGCGAGGGGGAGGCTTCCCCCTTCAATTACTTTGTACAAACGTTCGGCGACGGCGTCGCTGTGGTATAGCCGCGAATGCTTGCAAGTGACGTGGATGTGTATTTGCGGTTCTTCTGTTTGGTTGTCATTCCGAAGCCCCGCAGGGGCAAGGGAGTCCATGCTTTGCTCGGTGGATACACTTGCCTTGCTACGCAAGGCTTCGGTATGACGATGGTGGGGCGCTTCGGTATGGTGCAGGTACAGTTCCCACGGGATTTCGGAGGCCTTTTTCTCTAGGTCGCGGAAGTTTTCTGCCTTGAAGTCGGCAATGTGCATCATGATGCGGTTCGCGACGCGCGTGTATGCGACGGCCTTCCAGGCTTCGGTAATCTTTGCGGTGAATTCCACCTTGCCGTCGCCAACGACTTGCGGGCGGTTAGAGGCCTGCGCGATGCCGGGGTCGCATATGGTTGTTTGAATCCCGAGGGTATTGAACTCCCGGACAAACGTCTGCTCGAACCCGAGCGGGGCAATAGCCAAGAAGCGGTGAGGCTTTCCTATAACCTGCCGCTTGAGCCTTTTTTCGAATGCGCGATTCTGTCGATCTAGTTCTTCCACGCCGCCACACCCGAATTTTTCGTCTAAACTAGAACTGGAAGTAGATGAACGGGCAGCTGTCCGCGCTCATGAACTGGTAAATCACGAAGATGATGAACGCCGTGCTGAGCACCATCAGGGGGATGGGCTGCGATGCGAACGCGATGCGGTAGCGGCTCTTCCACTTCTTGGGAACCCAGTGGATGAGCATGCCCGCGATAAACACGAGGATGATGTTGATGTGCTGCCAGGCGATGGTTCCAAGGGTATCCCACTTCCAGGCGGTACCCATCTGCTGGACCATGTTCTTCGCGGTGTTCCAGGCGACTTCGTTTGCCTCGGCGGGGTCGAGATTCGAGCCTGCGCGGAAGAAGAGTCGCGTGAAGGTGATGAACACGAAGGTGAGCGTCACGTTCCATGCCACATAGAGCCAGTGGTACGTCTTCTGGCTGAAGAGGCGGAAGATAAGCACGGAATAGATGCCGAAGAACAGCACGCCGAAATAGACGGCGGTAATCGCGAAGATGGCGATGTGGTAGTTCTTGAAGATGATGGCGCTTGCCGCGAACAGGATGAATGCGGCGCTCGCGCGGAAGGTGATGCTGCGCTTGCACCAGATTTTGTTGAACACCTGGCCAAAGCCGTTGAGGCCGCCCCAGATAATGAAGTTCCAGCTGGCACCGTGCCACCAGCCGCCTACGATTTGCGTGGCCATGGCGTTCATGTTGGTGGTGATGAACTTGCGGGAATCGGGCTTGAAATACGCGTAAATGGAAATGTAGAGGAACAGCGCGATGAGGGCGACGGCTACCCACACGCTGCCCGAAAGCATGATGGCCACAAGGCTCAGGAAGCCCATCCAGAAGAACGTGCCGAGAGTCGCGTTGCGGTTACCGCCCAGCGGGATATACAGGTAATCGCGCCACCAGCTGGAAAGGCTGATGTGCCAACGGCGCCAGAATTCGGTGGGGGAGAGCGCCTTGTAGGGGCTGTTGAAGTTTTGCGGCAGGCGGAAACCCATCAGGAGGGCGACGCCGATGGCGATGTCGGTATAGCCCGAGAAGTCGGCGTAGACCTGCAGGGAGTAAGCGAAGAGCGCGATGAGGTTCTCGAGGCCCGTATAAAGTAACGGCTGGTCGAACACGCGGTCCACGAAGTTTGTCGCGAGGTAGTCGCTCAGGATAATCTTCTTGCCGAGGCCGTTCAGAATCCAGAATACGGCGATACCGAAGGTGCGGCGCGGGAGAAAATATGGCTTGTAGAGCTGCGGGACGAACTTGTCGGCGCGCACGATGGGGCCCGCGACGAGCTGCGGGAAGAACGAGAGGTAGAAACCGAAGTTGAGGATGTTCGTGACGGGCTTGATTTTACCGCGGTAGATGTCGATGCAGTAGCTCATCGCCTGGAACGTGAAGAACGAGATACCCACGGGCAGAATGATGGTATCGACGAGCGAGTGCGTGCCGAACATCTTGTTGCTTGCGGCGGCAAAGAAGTTGTATACATGCAACTCGATGCCGGTAAAGTCGTAGAGGGCGTCGAGGAAGAAGTAGGAATACTTGTAGTAGCAGAGGACGAGCAGGTCGATGATGACGACGATAATCATCAGGAGTTTCTTTTTCCAATGCGCCTGCGCCTTCTCGATCCACTTGCCGATAAAGAAGTTCGCGACCACGCAGAAGAGGAGAATGCAAACGTAGCTGCCGCTTGTCTTGTAGTAGAAGAAGAGGCTTGTCGCAAACAGGAATGCGTTGCGGAGCAGGAGTTTGCGGTGGACGAGCGAGAAGACGGCGAAAACGACTGCGAAGAAACCCCAGAAATAGAACTGCGTAAAGAGTAGCGGGCTGTTCGGGTCGAAAGCAAACGTGCGTGTGAGGTAAGGTATTATGTAGTCAAGCATTTGTTCTAGAGGGTGCAAAACCTAGTGTTTATTGTCATCCCCGGCTTGGCCGGGGATCTTTTATTTTTTCTTTTTTTCCTCCTCCTTCTTCGGAGTCGGTTCGAGGGCAGGGAGGTTCGCGATGTGTTCCTGGTAGGCGTCGATGAGCGCCTTGTAGAACATGTCGCCGAGCAGGTGGTAGCCCGCCATGTTGAAGTGAATCTTGTCCTTTTTCGCGAGGCTTGCCTTTTCCCACTTGGCCATGGAACCGAGGCCCCCCATCAGGGAGAACTTGTCCCAAACGCCGGCCTTGTGCTTTTCGGCAAGCAAGAAGAACGCCTTGCGGGCCTGTTCGCCTACGGGGTGCTGCACGTAGCGGCGCTTGCGCACCTTGCGGTACATGTCGTTGTTTGTCTCGAAAATGAACGCGGCATTCGGGTTCACGCGCCGTATGCGCTCGATGAGGATGTCGTAGTTGTTGCGGAAGGTCTTGTCGTCAAATTTCTCGACGTTCGCGTCGTTGATGCCTATCGCAAATATCACGAGGTCGGGCTTGAGGAAGGCGAGTTCCTTCTCGAACAGCGGGCAGGTTTCTTCGAAGTAGTGCGCGATGCGTGCGCCGTTGATGCCCACGTTCGTGTATACGATGCCCGGGTAGTCGGATTCCGAGATGACGCCTGTCATGGTGAAGCGCGGGCGCGTGAAGGAGAGTGTTTCAGATAGCGCGACGAGCGAATCGCAGATTGCCTTCTGCAATGTGTCTGCGATGACGGTAGAATCCGCAGTGCGGGTGGAGTCGCCTGCGAGCGAGGAATCGCGGGCGGCGGTGTCACGCGCGGCCGTAGAGTCGGCCTGCCTGGCGGAATCCAGGAAGACGCGGCATGCGGCGAGCAGGTCGTTCTTGGGTTCTTCCTTCTCGAGGCAGGTCGTATCCAAGATGTCGCAGTTGCCCTGGAACATGGAATCCGCGGAGGCTTCCTGATTTTCGGGAAGCGCGTTCTTTTTTGCGGTGCTGTCTGCGGTAGAATCTGCGTTAAGCGTGTCTAGGCTTGCGCGGTAGATTGAATCTTGTACAAGCGAATCGACGAGGTACTGCGCGACCTTTGCCTGGAGGGCGGTATCGGACCAGCGGAAGGCAAAATGGAGCGTGTCTATCGGGCGGGGGCTCTTGAACACGTAGCTCTGCGTGGCGGAATCGCGTACTCCCTTGATATCCACCGAATCGACTACGAGTACGGGGACGACGTTGTTGCTGTCGCTGTACCCGAAGAGGCGGAACTTTGTTTCGGCGTAGACCGGAGCGGAGTTGTACTTGTCGAGCAGTAGCGTGAATTCGGCGCGCGGGTCAGACGTGCTGACGGCAATCCCGAGGAGCCCGAGCGGTTTCTTGACTTCGCGGAGCACGTTCTTGCTCATGTCCCAGATGCCCTTGTACTGCGAGCCGTAGCTGGAGGGCGTGTTGGTGCGGGCGGCAGAATACGGGAAAACGAACCCGCGGCCTGCAGAGGCACCCGGGTATTCTTTCACGAGGTGCTCGCGGATACGGCCCGATATGACGTCGGCCTGGATGTGCGAACCGCCGATGTGCAGGATGTTGACCTTGCCCTTGTTCTCGAACACGAGCGAATCCATCTTCTGGAAGAAAGGCTCGAACGATTCCTTGCCGCTCGGGAACTGTATGATGTTGAGCGTAGAATCGATGAAGTCGTATTTGGTGAAGTCGACGATGTAGCCTGCGGGCGTAGAGACCGGAGGTGCTGCGAAAAGCGCAGTTGCCGAGATGGCGAATGTCAGGATGCCGAGTATGCGCGAAAGTCCTTTCATTGAGCGGCCTCCGCCTTGAGCTTTTGGATATCCTTCAACTTCGCGTCGTCAATCTTGTGCTTGTCGCGGAACTTGAAGTAGTCGTAATGCATGCGCAGCGCGTTGACGAAGAGTTCACCCATGTAGGCGGCACCCCTGCGGCTGAAATGGATGTAGTCGGCACCGGCGAGCGGCGGGGACTGCTTGACCCACTTGCGCATGGAGCCTTCGCCACCCATCACGCGGTACATGTCCCAGTAGGCGGCACCGTTCTCGAGTGCTACTTCGCGGAGGAACTCGATGGTGGGCAACAGGCCGGGGTAACTCTTCATCTTGCCGTCTATCTGGCGTGCCATGTCGGCGGGGCCGATAAACAGGATGTCTGCATCGGGGTTTGCATTCTGGATGGTCTGGATTTGCTTCGCGATGAGGTTCTTGTTGTATTCGATGTTGCTCTTGTTGATGCTCGGGACGAGGTTTCCGCCGTATTCCATGATGATGAGGCGGGCGTTCATCGCCTTGAACGATTCGGCGAGGAGTTCCTTGTCCATGCGGCTGAATACCGTGCCCGAACTGCCGCGCATGGCGACGTTATCGACTGCGACACCGTAGGGGCCGTCGACAGAGACGGAGTAGATTTCTGCGTTGCCGGAGAGGTACACCTTCGCGTTAGACGTGGTGTCGGGGAGTTTCCACGTGAACACGCGGAGCTTGTTGAACTTTTCGTCTGTGGGGGCGGGGGCGTCCACGAATTTCTTCTTGCGCTTTTCCTTGTCGGTGCCTTCGTTTTCGATGACGGTGGCTTCGTAGGCGAGGCGAACCTTCAGGTTGCCGCGCCTGCTGGCGAGAACCTTGATGGTGCCGTAGCCGCCCACGTGTGTGAACTTGCCATCCTTGTCTTCGCGTTTCTTGATGCCGATGACGGCGCTACCCTGCAACTTGCTGACCTGCGCGAGCGGACCATAGCGGTTGTGGTCGGCGCGGTCCTCTTCGGTCCCGAACATGATGAAGCGGGTGAGGTCGCCGTTATTCCACACGCTTGTTGTCTGCGACGGGATGTTCAGCACTGCGGGGAGCATGCCCGGGCCGCCACCGCCGAATTCCTTCTGCAGGTCTTCGCGGATGGTGGAGGATATGCGGTCTTCTTCGAGCTGCGAGTCGCCGTAGTGCATGATATGCACGATGTTCGAATCGATCTTGGCGAGTTCCAGGTGCAGGAACAGGCGGTCAAACCATGTGGGGTCGTTGTTCGGCAGGTCGAACCTGTTGCGCCCGTTCTTGAAGAAGTCCTCGTAGAATTTCAGCGAGTCGGAGAATGCCGCGAGTTCCTTCGCCTGCGTGGCCGCCATCATTTCCTCTATAGCCTTCTGCGGGTCGGTCTCGGCGTTGTCTTCTTCGGCGACGGCATTGGGGTCCTGCTTTTCGAAGATGTCCGTGAGGGCCGGGAACCTGAAGGTGGTGTCTGCAATGGTGATGCCGCTTGCCGGGTAGAGCCACGCCATGAGGCCTAGCACGACGAACAGGCTTAAAATGCTGAGGAATGTTTTGAAAGGCGTCATGAATTTTTCTCCCTGTCATCCTGGAGCCACGTAGTGGCGATAGGATCAACCGGGGATCTCCTTATGCGTTCTTGGATTCGATAACTTTCTTGCTGCGTTCGACAATCGCGTCGGGACTGCCCACGAGCATTTCGCCCACGCGCATGTCCTTGTATTCGAATTCGCCTGCGCCGGCCTTGGAACCGTCCACGTAGACGACAATCTTTGCGCCCTGGTAGTTCGCCTGGTCGAGTTGCTTGCCCATCTTCATGGGGGCGAGCGGGTGGCTTACGGAGCAGTTGCCGAACTTCGCGTCGCGGAACATCTGGGCGGTTTCGAAGACCTTCTTCATGTCGTTCGTGAAGCTTGCAATGTAGAAGTCCACGCTCTGCTTGGGGCTGGGCAACAAGTTGTGTTCGGCGAGCAGGTCTGCCAAGACCACGTCGCCCATGCCGAATCCCACGCCCGGGATGCGTTCGCCGCCGAGCTTTTCGGTGAGGCTGTCGTAACGGCCACCGCCAGCGATGGCGCGCATGGACTTGCCCTTGTCGAACACCTCGAACACGATGCCCGTGTAGTAGGCGAGGCCGCGCACGATACTAAGGTCGAGGTTCACGCATTCGCCGTAACCGGCTGCAGTCAGCGTGGCGAACAGGTCCTCGATTTCGGCGAGGGCGGCGGTCGCATTTTCACTCTTCACGGCGGCGCGGACTTCTTCGATGCTCTTGCAGCTCATGAAGTCATCGAGCTGTTTGATCTGCGTTTCGCTGAGGCCTGCTTCGGTGAGGGCCTTGGCAAAGGCCTCGGGCCCGATTTTCAGGCGGCGGTCAAGCACCGGGTAAACGAGCGCCGGGTTCGGGGCGCCAATCTCTTCGAGGTAGGTGGCCAAAAGTTTGCGGCTCGAAACGCCAATCGCAAATTCGCCGTCCTTGAGGCCGAACTTGCGGAGCATCGTCGCGATGGATGCCATCAGGTCGGCTTCGGCGTAGATGCTCTCGGTGCCGATAATGTCCATGTTCAACTGGAAGAACTCGCGCAGGCGGCCCTTTTGAGCCTTCTCGTAGCGGAAAAGGCGCGGCATGCTGAACCACTTGAATGGCTTCTTGAGCTCGCGGGCCTTCTGGATCACGAGGCGGGCGAGCGTCGGGGTCATTTCGGGGCGGAGCGCGATTTCGCGGTCGCCCTTGTCCTTGAAGTTATAGAGCTGGCTTACGATTTCTTCGCCGGACTTGCCGGTGTATAGCTCCAGATGCTCAAACATCGGGCCTTCATATTCTTCGTAGGCAAAGGATTCGGCGACTTGGCGCCAGGTATCAAAAATGTAGTTCTGGATGCGTTGTGCTTCCGGGTAAAAATCGCGCGTGCCCTTGGGCAACTGGGGGATAGAAATGCTCATAGTGTCACACAATTTAGAAATTTTTGCGAAATATTTGCACAGGCGCGGTCATGGATATATATTCAAAAGAAGGAAACTGAATGGAGGTGTTTATGGAAAAATCTTTCGTTACGGTAATGCGCATTATCTGCGCTTCTGCGCTTGTTTCTTCTACGGCGGTATTTGCAAACCAGGTCAATGTTTCTACCGTCGCCGACCTCACTTCGGCGACGCTTGGCGCGAAGGCGGGCGATACCATCTGGGTTACCCCGGGCAAGTATGAACTGCCCACATCCAACTGCAAGAACGACAAGTTCGTGAACGAGACTGGTCGCGACTGCGGCCTCATCTGGCTCGGTGCCGATGGCACGAAGGCCAATCCCGTTGTCCTTGCCGGTTCGGATCCAAAGAATCCTCCGGAGATTTTCAGTTCCGATTACAAGCACAACTACGGCATTCACGTAACGGGAAATTACGTTATCCTAAAAAACCTGAAAATTCATTCCTTCAGCAAGGGCGTGGTATTCGACAATTCCGTCGGGGCTCTGATGGAAGACTGCGAGGTGTATCACACGGGAAACGAGATTGTCCATGTTCGCGATTCCAGCCAGCAGGTGACACTGAACCGCAACTTTATCCACGGTTCTGGCTATGAAATTGCCAAGTACGGTGAAGGCATCTATGTCGGAACCTACAATACGGGGTGGGCCTCTTCCCAGCAGGCCGACAGGGATGCTGGCTTTTGGGGGACTGACGCCTCACAACATCGCTATAGCGGCTATGACTGGCGCGTGAACGATACGAAAATCACATGCAACATCGTCAGCGGGACTACTGCCGAGAACATCGACGTGAAGGAAGGAACGGTCAGGGGATTTGTCCAGGGCAATATGTTCATTGGGGACAGTCTTGATTACAACGGTGAAGTGTCCTATGACGACGCAAATATCGACATGAAGGGCGCTTCTTGGACTGTTACCGGAAACTACTTCTATAATTCCAAAAAACAGGGGCTGCCTTATTACAATCCCCATTTCAACTATTTTGTGGAAGAAGTGGTGATGCCGTCAAACGGGAATAAGGCTGGGAGTAATATTGAAAAATACGAGAAAGCTGTTGGCTACGTGGTCAGCGTCGACAAATACGCGCAGAACGGCTGGTGCGACAACAGCGCAATCGATTCGAATGACTGCGTAGAAAGCAAAAATACCGTGGTAGAGGAAATACGGGAAGTTCGCAATGAGTGCGAGGAGCTTTTCAAGATTCCGGAGTCCAGCATCGTATATTTGCCGGGATTTGCGCCGCCGTCCAGCGCGTCGGTAAATCCATCCAGTTCCTCGGTCAGCCCGTCCAGTTCTTCGGCGGGGAATGAATCCTATGAGGCCGTGCGCTATGAGGCGGAGGCCGCGACTTGCACCGGGTGCACCGAGAAGACGAATGATGCTGCGTCGGGTGGCAAGTACATGCGCACCGAAACGACGGGCAACATCACGTTCAATATCAGTGTCCCTGCGGCCGGGAAGTATGAGGTTGTAATCCGTTTCAGCAACACCGCTTCAAACGCCAAGACTCAGGATATCCATGTAAACGGGACGAAGGTAAAATCCCAGGAATTCCCGGTAACGCTTGAGGGTAACTTGGGTGGAGCCGCCGCTGCCTTTGAGGATATGCCGGTGCAGGTGTCGCTCAACGCGGGGGCCAATACCTTCGCCATCATCAAGAACTGGGGGCATGTGGACGTTGATTATATCGAGGTGAAGGTGCCTGGTGGGTCTACGCGGGTTGCGGGCTTTACGCCTGTGGCGGGTGCAAAATTCCATGTGCAGGTGTCGGGTCGCAACGTTCACGTATCGGGAACGGACGGCGCTTCTGTCGCCATCATGGATATGCAGGGCAGGGTGCTGCGTTCCGGCTATTTGCAGGGGCGGCGCGGGCTCGATTTCCAGGTGGAACGGGCCGGCTCGTATCTTGTGCGTGCAGGTTCGGCGGTGCATCGCGTGAATATTGCCCGGTAGCTCCTAGACAAATAAAAATGCAATTACTGAAATGAATGTTGCAAAAAGGGCCAGGCCTTTGTAGTTTCGTTCTTTTATACAACGGTAGCCGTACTTGAATGGAGCCAGATAATAGAATTGCAACTGCGTTTTGAACATAGAAACAAGGTCGTTCTTAGAGTCATCTCGTGGATTATTCTTTTGCTCACTGTCGTACATGTATCCCAAGATTCCTAGAAAGGGAAGGCTTAATAAGAAAACGAATGCAATAAAGTAAGGGGAATTGTAGTCTATTATATCCGGATATTCAGCAATAAAAGCATCTCTCGTTATTACGGTAAGACTTGTGATTCCTATTATGAATAAAATAAGCGCTGCGACATAGCGCTTGGAATACAGTCGTGTCTTGAGCGGGAGTTTTTTTTCGTCGATCTCGACTGTCTCATCTTTTTCGTTAGAAGATTCTTTATGAGGCTTTGACGCTCCGCACCAAGGGCAGCGGGGCTCAGAGAAATTGTAATGCTCACCACAGTTCGGACAGAACATTACAGGGAATCCTTATTTAGGTTGAGTCTTCTCACAGTTTTGAATATACATTTTTTATTTTTCTACATTTGAGGCAATGGAAAACTGTTCCCTGAATGTCTTGATTCTGGCGGCGGGGCTCGGGACGCGGCTTCGCCCGCTCACGAACGATGTGCCCAAGCCGCTCGTGCCCGTGGTGGATGCTTCGATTCTCGATTTGCAGGCCCGGAAGGCGCGTGCGATTGGCAACGTGCGACTGCATGCGAACGCGCATTACCTGGCAGAGCAGGTGGTCGCGGCGGGCGAGACTCTCGGATTCGAGAAGGTGTGGGTGGAACAGCCCGAAATTCTCGGGACGGCGGGGCCGCTCCACCGCATTTATGCTGCGGGTTACCGCGGTGGCCTGCTCGTGATGAACGGCGACGCCTATTGCAGTTTTGACCTGAAGAAGTTTGTGGAAAGCGCCGTGGCGCGGGCATCTTTAGAAAACGGCCCGCAGGTAGCGCTCCTTGCGGTGGACTTCCCGCAGGTGAACACCTTCCGGGTGGGCGCTGACGGTCGCCTGGCGGGCATTGCCGGGCGGTTCGGTGCTACGGAAGGCACCCCCGCGACGTTTTCCGGCGTGTCGTGGTACAGCGACGCGGCCCTCTCGCGCATACGGGAAGGCGAATTCGATATACGTGAATTCTGGAAGCAGGAAATTGCCGCAGGCCGCGCGCCCTTCGTGGACATGAGCCAGCTGAATGCCACCTGGATAGACATGGGGTCGCCCGAGGGCTTGATGCACGCGGTGGAGGCGCGCCTTGAGGAACTGGGCCGTGACCCGAACGAAGCCGTCGTCGTACCCGGCGTGGAACTGCCCGCGGGCGTAACCGCGAAGCATTCTGTGATTTATTCCGGCGCAGAAATTCAGCCCGGCGAAACGATTGAGAACGAAATCCGCGGGAAAGGGTTTAACTGGAAGGTAAGTGGTCATTAGTCAGTAGTCAATAGTCATTAGTTTTTTTGGAAAAGAATGCATGAATAGTTATAAGGACCTGGTTGTTTGGCAAAAGGCTATTGACCTTACTATTGAAATTTATTCTTTGACAAATCTTTTCCCGAAAGAAGAAATGTATGGATTGGTTTCACAAATAAGACGGAGTGCGGTTTCCATTCCAAGCAATATTGCTGAAGGACAGGCTAGAAAATATCACCAGCAGTTCTCTCATTTTTTATCGATTGCACAAGGGTCTTTAGCTGAATTAGAAACTCAAATTATTATAGCGATGAAATTAGGCTATATTGCTGGGGAACAAAAAGATTTATTTGATATGATGCATTCAATTGGAAAAATGATAACACGTTTGAAACAGAACCTGACACAAGAAGAAAAAAAGATTCTTGATACAAGAGAAACTATTGACCAATAACTATTGACTAATAACTATGCGTAAATTTAGAGTTGTCCTAGTAGAACCGGAACATCCCCATAACGTGGGCTTTGTCGCGCGCGCCATGCATTGCTATGCGTTGCCGGAACTGTATATCGTCTACCCGAAGCGCGACAAGGTGATTGAAAATTCCTACCACACGGCGGCAAACAGCCATGATATTCTGGACAACGCCCATGTGGTCCACAGGTTCGAGGATGCCATCGGCGACTGCTCCTGCGCGGTCGCGTACAGCCGCCGCATTTTCGCAAGTTCCATCAAGCACACGATGGTGCAGAACCTTTCGGAATTGCTCCCCGAAGACGGCACGATTGCGCTCGTGTTCGGGCGCGAATCCTGCGGGCTTGCGCTCGAGGAGGTAAACGCCTGCACGTACCAGTGCGAAATCCCGGTGCCGGGACTCATGAGCCTCAACCTGGGGCAGGCGGTTTCTATTGGCCTGTATGAACTCTGCCGCAGCGGAGCGCTTGCGAACGGGGAAGGCCGTGCGAAGCGTGGCACGAAGGGCGCGTGCGAGACGGCTCCCGCGACTATCCAGCAGATTGACGGATTCAAGAAGTTCCTCGACCGCTACTTGACGGGGCAGTACCATGACCAGGCGTGGCGCGACAACTTCCTCAATACGCTCGTGCAGCGCCTGCACCCCACGCGCAACGAACTTTCGGCTCTCTTCGGGCTGTTGCGTAATCTTGCCGGCAAGCCTGCGCGCCTCGAGCATGCCGCCGAGAAGGCCACCAAGGAAGCCGCTGAATCCAAGTAATTTATGGAAGTCGAATTCAACATCGCCGGGCGAATTTTGTCCAAAGACGGCGCGCGCGCCATTTCGCTGGCCGAAATCCTTGCGTCGCCTTTGTCTATGGGCGCGACGAATGCCGCAGACCTCACGGAAGACGCTCTCGCTGCTTACTGCAAGGCGCTTTCCGTGCAGAATTCCTGCAAAGTCTACGTGTGGAAAGACCGCGAAGAGTACGGCAACGCCAACGTGTTCAACGGCGGTTCCGATTACGAAGTCGTGAATGAAATCTGCTTCTTGTGTATCTATGACTGCGGAAACGAAGTGGCCCGTGAAACTACGGACCACTGGAACGAAAAGATTGACGCGGTCATATAGCCGCGAAAATCCCTAGACTAGAAGTTGAATCCTGCGAAGACGTTGTTGCTCAGGAACGGCAGGAATCCGAGAATCACCACCATTACGGAGAGGAGTATAATGACGCCGCGCTGCCTCTTGGTGAGTCGTAGCGGGGTCAGGTGTCCGTCGGGTTCGTCCACCCAGGCGCTCTTGATAAGCTGGATGTAGTAGAACAGCGCGAGCACGTTGTTCAGGACGGCAAAGGCGACAAGCATGTAGTGCCCGTTGGCCGCACCGCAGAAGAACAGATGGAATTTGCCGAAGAAGCCGGCAAGCGGGGGGATGCCCGCAAGGCTGAACATCGAGATGGCGAGCGCGATGGCGAGGTTCACGTCTTGCTTGGAAAGCCCGCGGAGGGACGCGAACGTTTCTTCGCGGTGGTGCCCGATGATGCCGAAGATAAAGAACGCGAGGTAGTTCGATACGGCATACACGAACAGGTAGTAGATGATGGCCGTCTTCGCGTTCGCCTCTGGCCCGAGGAGCGCTACCATGATATAGCCCGCCTGCGCGATGGAACTGTAGGCCATGAACCTGCGGAGCCTGCTCTGCTTGAGTGCGCCGAGGTTACCCACGAAGAGCGTGGTGCCGGCAAGGAGCGCGATAAGCGGGTTAATCTTGTCGATGACGGGCTGGAGCGGGCCGAAAACGAGCACGGCGAGGAATGCGATGGCGGTCGCCTTGGAGGTAACGGAAAGTACTGCCGTCACGGGTGTCGGAGCGCCTTCGTAAACGTCCGGGGCCCAGGTGTAGAACGGGAACAGCGTGAGCTTGAATCCGATTCCGCAGAAGAGGAAGAGTACCGCAACCCAGAGGAGCGGGCTTGTGCCCGTAGCGACAGCGGCCTGGATTTCGCTGAAGTGGAGCGAGCCCGCGAAGCCGTAAAGGTAACTGAAACCGAAGAGTTCGAACGCCGTGGCGACGGAGCCCATCAATATATACTTGGTAGCGGCTTCGCTCCCGAGCTGGTCCTTCTTGTTCCATGCGGTGAGGGCGTACATCGGGATGGTCGCGATTTCGAGCCCGAGGAAGAGCGTGAGCATGTCGCAGGCCGAAACGACCGTAAACCCGCCGAATGTCGCGAACGCGATTGCGCCGATGAATTCCGCAATCTGGTGCATTTGCGGCTTTCCATCTGCACCGTGCTCGAAGTAGTCCTTCGCGAACCAGATTCCGAGAATTGCCGAAACCATGAGTACTTCGCGCATGAGCACGCCGAAGTCATCGACGCGCCAGTTGGTAATGAAGAACCTGCCTTCGCCTGTGGCAATCGGGATGAGGTTCAACAGCACGAATATGGCGATGAACCCGATGTTCGCGATGCGCCAGGGCACCTTGGATTGCGCACTGCAGAAAAGCCTGCTCCCGATGACGATGAACGGGAAAATGAGCAGGAGAATGTCGGGTACGATAAAGCCGGGAATATTGAAATCGAACATGTGTTAACCTCCAATCCCGCTGGTGACGGGCTGGGTGGCCGCAGAAATCTTTGCAAATATCGGTGCGATGCTCTGGTCGAGCAGGTCGGCGAACGGACCAGGGCAAACGCCAATGAACAGGAGGCACGCAACAAGCACGACAATGACGAGCTTCTCGCGGAAGCAACCGTCGGTAAGGCCCTCGTACTTTTGCGGGAGCGGCCCGTGCAGCATGCGGTTTGCCGTCTGCAATATGTAAACGGCAGTCGTAGTGATACTCAGGATGGCAAGTATGGTCACGATGCGCGTGAGGGTGGATTCCTGCTGGAACGCGCCGATAAAGATGTTGCTCTCGGCGATGAACCCGCTGAATCCCGGGAGCCCGAGGCCCGCAAAGCCCGCAATCACGAATCCGACGCCCAGGAAGGGCATCTTGCGCATGATGCCGCCCATCTCGGTGATGTCGCGGGTATGCGTGCGTTCGTAGATCATGCCGATAGTTGCGAAGAAGAGCCCGGTCAGGAACCCGTGTGAAATCATCTGCAAACTCGCACCGCGGAGGCCTACCGGGGTCATGGCCGCAAGGCCGAGGAATATCAGCCCCAGGTGGCTGATGGAACTGTAGGCGGTAATGTACTTGAGGTCCTTGTGCCTAAGCGCAATGAAGGGACCGAGAACCACGTTGAATATCAGGAGTGCCACCACGTAGGGGAGCCAGACCTTTGCCGCTTCGGGCATCAGGAACATGGCGACGCGCAGGCAGCCGTAGGCGCCCATCTTCATCATCACGCCGGCCGCAAGCATCGAGACCGCGGTAGGTGCTGCGGAATGGCCGTCCGGGCTCCAGAAGTGGAACGGGAACAGCGAACTCGAAACAGCAAATCCCATGAACATGAGCGGGAATGCCCACATCTGGAATTCCATCGGGATGGTCGTCTTTGCGATTTCGATGAGGTTCCAGCTGTTTGCACCGCTTTCGAAGTAGAGCCCGAACAGGGTCGCAAGAATCATCGAGGAGCCGAACGCGAGCGTCAAGGTAAGTTTCTTGCCGCCGTAGTCCCTGCGTCCGCTGCCGTAGCAGGCAATCATCAGGTACATGCACAGCGCTTCCATCTCGTAGAACACGAAGAACAGCACCAGGTCGAAACTCATGTACACGCCGTACACGCTCGTGGCGAGCAGCTGGATGAGCGCGAAGAATACCTTCTGGTTTCCCTTGATGTTGTAGCTTACCAGAACGCCGCCCCACACGATAAACGCCGTGAGCGCGAGCAGGAGAATATTGAGGCCGTCCGCACCCACGATGTAGTGCGCGTTGAACATCGCAAGCCAGGGAATGTCGGTAAGGAACCGCAGCACGAGCGGGGAGGCCGCTTCGCTTGCGGGTGTACCCGAAAGCATGAACACGCGGTAGGCTAGATAGCATACCATGAGGAGGACTGCGCTTGCCGATGCGGTATGCAGCCCGCGGAGCAACTTCGCGTGCGAGGCGGGAATCGGGATGCAGACGAGTACCGTTAAGAGCGGGATGACCCAGATGAGGTTGAAAAGCAGTATATCCATATTGCGCCTACAGGGGAAGTTGTCCGAAGAATCGCCAAATGAGGACGCCTACGATAAGCGTCCCGAGATAGAAGGGCAGGTAGCCTGCCTGTGCCGTACGTACAAGGTCGCCCAGCTTGTGGATGAACCAGATGCTGAAAGCGAGCAGGCCCTCGATCACGTAGTCGTTGAATGCGCGTGATACGCGGGCGACACCGCCGAAAATGAACTGGCGGACGACGGTGTAGTACATCTCGTCGAAGTAGAACTTGTGGTAGATAATCTTGTATATGCCGCAGCGGTTCGTGTCGTCCAGAGCCCGCTGGATCTTTGCCTTCGGGCTTGCGTACAGGAACCACGCGATAAGCAGGGCGAGAACCGCAACGCCGATGGCGACAAACGGAATCCATTCCGCATGAGCCACCTTGAGCATGGTCGGTACGTGCAGCTTGCCGGGGGTAAAGAAGTGCTCGAAAAGCCCCTTCCCGAGGATACCCGAGAGGAGTGCCGGGATGGCGAGAATCACGACCGGGAGGGTCATGAAGAAATCCTCGTGCACGTGGCCCGCCTTGACGCCCTCATGGCGCGGTTCCCCGTGGAAGGCGAGGAAGAACAGGCGGAACATGTAGAACGTGGTGAGCCCGCTTGTAAGGAGGGCGAGCGCGAATACCGCATAGTGCTGGCCCTGGAACGCGGCGAGTATGATTTCGTCCTTCGAGAAGAAACCGGAGAACGGCGGGATACCCGAAATCGCGAGAATCGAGATGAGCGCGCAGGCGTAGGTGAGGGGCATCTTCTTGCGGAGCCCGCCCATCGCGTCGAGGTCGTTCGTATGCACCTGATGGATGAGGCTACCCGCGATAAGGAAGAGGCTGCACTTGAAGAAGGCGTGCGTGAAGATGTGGAACGTGCTTGCCGTCCAGCCCGTAGTGATAATTGCCTGGCCAATCTTGCAGGCACCGAGCGCGAACATCATGTACCCGAGCTGCGAGAGCGTGGAGTAGGCGAGGATTCGCTTGATATCTTTCTGCGTGCAGGCGATGACGGCGGCGAACACCATCGTGAATGCACCCACCCACATGATGAGCGTGAGGGAATCGCCACACACGGCGAAGAACGGGAAGAGACGGGCGACCAGGTACACGCCCGCGACCACCATCGTTGCGCTGTGGATGATGGAGCTGACCGGAGTGGGGCCTTCCATCGCGTTCGGGAGCCAGATATGCATCGGGAACATGGCGGATTTTCCCCAGCCGCCGGTAAATATGAGGATAGACCCGAGGACGAGCGCGCTGGACTTGCTCATGACGCAGATACCCATGTCGATGGTCTCGTTGCGGAACGGGAACATTGTAAGCGAATTGATGGTCGTGAAGTCGAAACTCCCGACCACGTAGCTCACGAGCACGATACCGAGCAGGAAGAAACTGTCGGCGAAACGCGTGAGGATGAACGCCTGCTTGGAGGCACTCACCGCGGAGGGCTTGTGGTACCAGAAACCGATAAGCAGGTAGCTGGAAACGCCCACCAGTTCCCAGAAGATGAACATCTGGAAGAGGTTTGTAGCGACGACGAGCCCGAGCATGCTGAAACTGAACAGCGAGAGGAGTGCGAAGAAGCGCCCCATCGCGCGGTCTTCGCGCATATAGCCGATGCTGTAGATGTTCACCATGAAGCTGATGAAGGTTACTACCACGAGCATCATGACCGAAAGCGGGTCGATTAGCATGCCGATACGTGCGACAAGCTCGCCTGCGAACGGGATGAAGGAGTGGTCGAAAAGCACGACCTTCTGCGGGGCGACAACCGAGGTGAAATAGTGGAACGCGAGTAATGCCGCCGAGATAAAGGCAAGCCCGTTGAACGTGACGGCAAGGCCTGCCGCCGCCTTTGCGTTCTTGTTGCCGAGGAAAAGCCCGTTTATCGCGAAGGTGAGGAACGGCAGAACCAGAATGAGGTATCCGAGTGTAATATCGTTAATCATGGAGGTCCCTCAACTGGTCGGCGTCAAGGCTCTTGTGACGGCGGTACATGGTGACGATGATGGCAAGTGCGATTGCCATTTCGCAGGCCGTGACGGCGATGACGAAAATGCTGAACAGTGCACCGGCGGTAGCGTCGTGTGCAGTAAAGTATGCAAAACTGATGAAGTTGATATTCGCTGCGTTCAGCATGAGCTCGATAGAAATGAGCATGCCGATGAGGTGACGCCGGCGCATCAGGCCCCAGACGCCAATCCCGAACAGCAGGAATGCGAGAATCAGGCAGTTAAGAAGGTTCATTACTTGACCTCCTTTTGTTTAGAAGCGTTTTCGGCGGTCTCCATCTCGTCCTTGCTACGGCGGGCGACCGTGATGGCGCAGATAAGCGTCATCAGCAGGAGCACGCTCACCACCTCGAACGGGATGATGAACCCGCTCACGTCATAGCCGAGCAGGCGCAGGGCGAAATTTTCGAGGGAGGAGTATCCGGCGGGGGCGTTCACCGCGCCCGACGCGATTCCCGGTGTGGGCAAGATGCACTTGACCATAACGAACACGAACGCGATGGATAGCGCGAATGCGGCAAACACGCGCGGGATTTTTGTGGCGAAGGCGTCTTCGCCCAAGTGGCTTGTCAACAGGATGGTGAACACCACGAAGATGACGACACCTCCCACGTAGACCATCACCTGCGCAAGTGCGATGAATTCGGCATGCAAGAGCAGGTAGAGGATGGCTGTCGCGACAAAGCTGAAAATCAGGAACACGGCGCTCTGCAGAATATTCTTCACGGCGACCGTAAAGACTGCGGTAACGAGCATCACGATGGCTACGGCATAGAACGCGAGATCCATGCCTCCCATGGGGAATGCAAACGGCAGGTCGGGCATCTGGAGCCCCGGAATAGACAGGTTCGGGAACATTAGCCTTGTCCCTCCTTCTTGTTCAATATCATTTCGAGCGTGTTCGGGTCGGTTGTCGCCACCTCGAATTCCTGGTTCATGCGGATTGCACCGAACGGGCACGCCTCTACGCAGAGACCGCACTGGGTGCAACTCGCAAAGTGGTACACGTAGCGTCCGAGCACCTTCTTGCCCGCAATGTTCTTGGTGGCAAGCACGTTGATAGATGCGTTCGGGCAGGCGCGTTCGCACATGCCGCAAGCGGTGCAGTGGTTATTGCCTTCCGCATCCTCGATCATCTCGAGGCGTCCGCGGTAGCGCGGGTGCATCTTGAGGGTCTTGCGGTTCTCGGGGTACTGCTCCGTGACAATGCGTCGCGGGTCAAAGAAATACTTGAGCGACACGGAAAGGCCGCACATCAGGCTCCACGGTCCGGTAATGCAGCGCTTCAGGTAGCGCTTGAAATACTGTACTAATGTAATGTTTTCTTGCTGCATGCCTTACCCTCCAATCGCAATCCACGCCGCACCGGCAACGAGCAGCACGAGGTTCACGGGCAACAAAAATTTCCATTCGAAATCCATGAGCTGGTCTACGCGCGGGCGCACGAAAGTCCAGCGGACCATCATGTAGCACCAAATCATGAAGAAGACCTTCGCGAAGAACCACACGACTCCCGGGACCATGTTGAGGTAGTTGTCCACGAACGCGACCCCGATGCAGGGCGGCAGGAATCCGCCGAGGAAGCACGTGGTGGCAAGTGCGGAGTTCGTGACGAGCGCGATGTATTCGGCCAGGTAGAACATGGCGAACGGCGTGCCGTTGTATTCCGTATGGTAGCCGCCCGTAAGTTCCTGCTCGGCTTCGGCGATGTCGAAGGGCGCGCGGTTCATTTCGGCGGTAGAAGAAATAAAGAACAGGATGAATGCGACAATCCCGAGTACGGGAATCTTGAAAATCCACCAGTCGAGAACGGTTCCCTCTTGCCCGAGGGTGATACTCATCAGGTTCGTGGAACCCGAAATCATCACGACGAACAGGAGAATCATCGCGAACGAGATTTCGTAGCTGATCATCTGCGCGCCGCTACGGAGTGCACCGAGCAGGGAATACTTGTTGTTGCTGCTCCAGCCGCCAAGCAAGATGCCCAAAACGCCGAAGCCGTTCACCGCGATAATGAGCGGGATTCCCATCGATACGTCGGCAACGACGAGGTTGCGCCCGAACGGGATGAGCGCGCACACGATGAAGGGGGCGATAAGCACGATGAGCGGGGCGAGGTAGAACATCAACTTGTCCGCGCCGCTCGGGGCGTACACTTCCTTGAAGAGCATCTTGATAACGTCGGCGACGGTCTGGATGGTTCCGTGCCAGCCGAGGCGCATGGGGCCAAGCCTGCACTGGATATGGGCACATACCTTGCGTTCCATGTAGATGAGAATTGGGGCAGACCCGATATTCACGGCACATACCGCAATAACGCAGATGACCGCGTTGATGAGGAATGCCGATATGCTGTTGAGCGTCTCGCTCTGGAGATTCGCCGGCAAAAATTCCGCTACCCGCGGGACCATGTCGCGTACAAAATCGCCGATGGGGTTTGTAACTGAGGGAACAAACATAAGCTACCTGTCAATTTCCGGGATCACGGGGTCGAGGGTGGCCATGATGGTCACGAGGTCCGAAATCTTGTGGCCCTGCACCATCTTGTTGAGTGCTGCAATGTGCGGGAAGCTTGGCCCGCGCGTGTGGATACGGTAGGGCTTCTCGCCGGTCGTTGCTGCCACCACGTAAGTGGCATACAGGCCCTTCGCCGTCTCGATTTCACTGTAGTAGCGGCCTTCGGGGAGTCTCACCGGCTTTTCCTTGCTGCGCCAGGGCCCTTCCTTCGGGAACTTCTCTACACACTGCCGCAGAATCTTCATGGATTCGTGAATCTCGGCAATGCGTATCTTGTAACGGTCATAGCAGTCGCCGTTGTGGAACACGGGTATGTCGAAATCGAACTGGTCGTAGATGCTGTACGGGTTCACGCGACGCACGTCGAAGTTCACGCCGCTCGCACGCAGAACCGGGCCCGAGCATCCGTAGGCAATCGCGTCTTCCTTGGAAAGTACGCCAATCCCGACGCTTCTCTCGAGCACGATGATGTTCTTGGAAAGGAACCTCTCGTAGTCCCTCATGGAATCTTCCAGGTGGTCGAGGAACGCCTTCACGCGCGGGATAAACGTCTCGGGCACGTCGTAGCGGCTTCCACCGGGCCTGAAGAAGTTCGTGGTAAGGCGCGAGCCGGTGACTTCTTCGAGAATGTCGTGGATCATCTCGCGTTCCTTGAACCCGAACAGCAGGCAGGTTTGCCCGCCGAGGTCGCCGCCGAAGCAGCCGAAGAACACCAGGTGAGATGCAATGCGGCCCAGTTCCTGGAGCATCACGCGGATGTATTCGCCCTTCTCGGGTACGCCCACGTTCATGCCCTTTTCAAGGGCGATGACTACACCCAGGTTGTTCTGGATGGCGGTGAGGTAGTCCTGGCGGTCGCTAAGCGCAATGTACTGCAGGTAGCTCATCGATTCCGCCTGCTTTTCCATGCCGCGGTGGATGTAGCCGAAATGCGGTACAAGTTCAACGATGGTTTCGCCGTCCATGCGCAGCGCAAGGCGGAGCGCGCCGTGTGTACTCGGGTGCTGCGGACCCATGTTGATGAAAAATTCTTCGGTATTGGTTTCGCGCTGGATGCGGAATCCTGGAGGCAGTGTAGGCATTATACGGGCCTCCTGATCATTTGCGGGTGAGTAAAGTCCTTGCGGAGCGGGTAGCCGACGAAGTCCTTGTCGAGGAATATGCGCCGCTGGTCGGGGTGGCCTTCGAAGTTGATGCCGAACATGTCGTAAACTTCGCGTTCCTTGAATTCCGCGGCGGGGTAGAGGTGGCTAATCGTGCCGATGCTTGCCAAAAGCGACGTGGCGCGTTTTTCTTCGGGAATGCTGAAGTCCTTCTTCAGCTGTACGCAGAGAAACAGCTTGTGGCCATGTTCCAGGCTGCGTAGCATCGTAACCATGTCGAAATGGTCGTCGTAGTCGATGGCGGTCACGTCGATGAGGTAGTCCATCTTGAATTCGGGATTGCCTTTCACGTATTCTACAATCGGGAGGTAGTCTTCGGGCCTTACCATCACTTCGAGCGGGCGGTCTGCGGGTATTGCCGCCACCACGTCCTCGATGGGGTCCTCGCTGTGGGTGTGGACCGTCACCTCGGGGAATTTCTTGCGCAGTTTCGCGAACAGTTCGGACTGCGTGAGCCCGAGCCGCTTGAACGGCACGCGGGGCACTTCGGGGAAGTCTTCCTTCTTCACGCGGACAGGCTTGAACGTGCTCTTGTAGTCCGGGTGTTCTTCCTTGAACTTCGCACGGGCTTCGGCCATCTCCTCGTCCTTCATCTCTTCGAGGGCGGCCCAAGTCTTAGCGGCCTCGCGGTAGCGGTCCATGGTGGACACGTCTTTGGGGCGTCCTTCGTGCCACGGGTGGCGGCAGGTTTCCTTCAAAATCTTTTCACGCAGGGTGAGTAGCCCGTGAAAGAGCGCCTCGGGGCGCGGCGGGCATCCCGGTACATAAACGTCGACCGGAATCAGGTTCTGTGCGCCACGCACCACGGAATAGTTGTCATAGATAAACGGGCCGCCGCTGATGGTGCAGGCGCCCATCGCAATCACGTACTTGGGCCCGGGAATCTGTTCCCAGAGCATCTGGATGGCAGGTGCCATGCGGTGCGTGATGGTGCCCGCCAGAATGAAAAGGTCCGCCTGTCTCGGGGACGAGCGGAACACTTCACTACCAAAGCGTGCAATATCGTAGCGGGCCATGGAACTCGACATCATTTCGATGGCGCAACAGCTGGTGCCGTAGGTGAGGGGCCAGATGGAGTTGGCTCGGGCCCAGTTCACTACATAGTCTATAGCGTTCACGACGTACTTGCCGCCGGGAATCGGGTCCAGAATCTTGGGTGCGTAATTGATTATTCCCATTTGAGAATTCCTTTTTTCCAGGCGTATGCGAGGCCAGATACAAGGATAGCCATGAATATCACGAGGTCAATGATGACGACGACGGGCGAGAGTGCCGTATGCCCGGCCATGATTTCCTTGAAGTTCATCATGACGGGGAACAGGAAGAGCGCTTCGATGTCGAACACGAGGAACAGGAGCGCGAACAGGTAGTAGCCCACCTTGAACTGGATGCGTGCGTTACCGATGGTCTCCATGCCGCATTCGTACGGGGCCATCTTGTTCCTGGTGTTCCGGGTGCGGTAGCCGAGCAGTAGGCCCGTGACGGTAGCCGCTGCCGCGATAAACGCGCCTAGGAAAAGGAAGATTGATAATATGATGTATTCAGACATAGTTATTAGTTATTGGTCAATAGTCAATAGTCAATAGTCAATAGTCAATAGTCATTAGTCATTAGTCATTAGTCAATAGTCATTAGTAGAAGTTCTGGAGTTCCTGCACGGTCCCGAACAGCGTGTTGCCTATCTGGAACCTGTCGATGATGTGCTTGAAGAGGTCCTTGAATTCCTCGATGGTCGCATTGTTCATGGCGGCGAGTTTTTCTTGGATGGAACTCACGAAGCCGGAATTCATGGGCTTCGCCTTCATATCTTGCATGGAGCCGCTCCAGCGCTGCAGCATCTGGTCGGTCTCGATACGCGCGATGATATAGCGCGTTGTCGAGAGCAGTTCCTGCAAGAAGTGCACGAGGAAGATTTCTTCCTGGAGGATGCCCCAGCGCTTGTCCTTGGAGTAGAGCGTGGCGATGTCGGCTTTCCCGTAGAAAACCGCAGCCTGCGAATATTCGAGGCATGTCATGAGAAGGCGGTCGAGCCTCTTGATTTCTTGCTTGAGGTTGTTGAACCAGGGGAGGTCCATGGCAGAACCGTCGATGTTGCCGTTCTTGTCCATGGGGAGAATCGCCCTGAAGGCGTAGTAGACTTCCTCGTAGTAGCGGTTGCGCATGCGGCAGTTGAACGCGCGGTTCTTGAGCGTGTAGTCGCTGTGGTGGAGCGGAGTAATCATGCCTTCGAAACCTCCCGTACGCCCGAAATCTGTTTGATTTTCGTGATGATGGAGTCGACCTGCTCCTTGCGGAACGCCTTGAATTCCATGCGGATGCGGCCCGTGGACTGCTTGCTTGCGACACTCATGCGGTCGAGCGATACGTCGGAACCCTTGAGCTGCTCGAGGATATCGAGCGTGATGTTCTTGCGGTTGTCGGTGTCGATGGTGAGGTGCGTCATGAACGGCTTGGTGACGTCGGCGCTCCAGGCGACCGCAATCTGCTGTTCTACCGGGAGGTTCTTGAGGCAACTGCAGTTCTTGTTGTGGACCTCGATACCGATTTGCGGGCGGAGGACGCCCACAATCTCGTCACCCGGGAGGGGCGCGCAGCAGTCTGCAAAATGGATGACGAGGCTAGTTTCCTGCCCGATTTGCAGAGGCATTTCCTCGGCGGCCTTCTTGTCGCTTCCGAAGGTGGGGAAGAACCGGAGCGCCATTTCCTTGGGGAGCGAATTCCCGCCGGTAATGAACCTGTGGATGTCCTGCAGGGGCAGTTCGCCCTGGCCAATCCGCTCGTAGAAGTCGTCCATCGAGAGGGTGCCGAAGTACCTGCGGATTTCTTCCTCGCCGGGGCGCTTGTCCTTCTCGACTTTCGCAAGCCTGAGCTCGCGGGTCCAGATTTCCTTGCCCAGGCTACGTGACTGCTGTATAATGCTGGTCTTCATCCACCGGCGCAGTTCCTGCTTGGCCTTCACCGTCTTTACGATGTCGAGCCACTCGGGGCTCGGTTCCTGGCTCGGGCTCTTGAGCACCTGGATGGTCGCCCCGTGCGTCACCACGTGGTCGAGGCTCACGACTTCCTCGTTGATGCGGGCACCGATGCAGTGCAGGCCCAGTTCCGTGTGGATGGCAAATGCGAAGTCGAGCACCGTGGAGCCTTCCGGCAGTTCAATGGAGGCTCCCTTCGGGGTAAATACCGTCATGCCTTCGGGCTTGAGGTCCACCTTCAGGAAGTCCAGATACTCTTTGGAGTCGGAAATTTCCGATTGGAGCTTTACCATGTGGTTGAGCCACGCAAGTTCCTCGCCCTCGTGCTGGGTTTCCATCTTGTAGGCCCAGTGCGCGGCGAATCCCTTCTCGGCGGTCAGGTCCATGTCCTTCGTGCGGATCTGGACTTCCACCATCTTGTTCTCGGGCCCGATGACTGTGGTGTGGATGCTCTGGTAAAGGTTCGGCTTGGGGGTCGCGATGTAGTCCTTGAAGCGGCTCTGCATCGGGGTCCACAGGTTGTGGACGTAGCCAAGCGCGAGGTAGCATTCGGGAATGGTCTCTACGATGATGCGTATCGCAAAGATGTCGAAGATGTCCTCGAACTGGCAATCGCGACTGATCATCTTGTTGTAGATGCTGTAGATGTTCTTGGTGCGGCCCTGGATGGTGCAGTCGAAGTCTTCGAGCGCCATCTTGATTTGGAGCGGGCCAATCACGGACTGCACGTACTTTTCGCGCTTTTCCTTGTTCTCGATAAGCGCGTCGACGATTTTCTGATATTCGTCCGGGTTTACGTACTTGAAACTCAGGTCCTCGAGTTCGGTCTTGAGCTTGTAAAGGCCGAACCTGTGGGTGAGGGGCACGTATATGTCGAGCGTTTCCTGGGCGATGGACCTGCGTTTTTCGGGCTTCATGTACCGCATGGTGCGCATGTTGTGGATGCGGTCCGCGATTTTAATCATGATGACCCGCGGGTCCTTTGCCATCGCTATAATCAGCTTGCGGTAGGTTTCCGCCTTCTGTGCCGCCTTGTTCTGTTCCTGCGCGGCGGTAATCTTGGTGACGGCGTCGACCATGAATGCGGTATCTTCCCCGAATTCGGTCGCGATTTCGGCAAGCGTGTGCGGGGTGTCTTCTACCACGTCGTGCAATAGGCCCGCGAGTACGGTAGCCTGGTCCTGCTGGAGTTCGGCAAGAATCTTGGCCACCTCAAAGGGGTGCTCGGTGTAGGGCATGCCGCTCTTGCGGTACTGACCGTCGTGGGCATCGGCAATGAAGGCAATAGCCTTGCGGAGAATCCCTTCATCGAGCTTCTCGTTCTTCTTGAGGAGCACCTTGATGATGTGCTCTTCATTCGGTGTGAAAATTGCCTTGTCCATCAACTATAATTTATTATTTCTTTTCGATGGAAAAGGCGTTTTTTTTAGAAAAAACGCAAAAAAAATCACTTTCGGGCGTTGATTGCGGTCAATAATCTTTTTTTTTACATACACTGGGCGTACAGTGCTGTTTTTTTAGGAAAAAAGCGTATTTTGGCCCTGTTCGGCAGGCTTTAGGCCTTGTTTATGCCCCGGCGGCTTCCAAGCGTTTTACATGGCAATAGGCCAACTCTTTCGTTTTCTCGTCGCGGAGGTGCAGGCTGGAGCCTTCGCAGTAGCGCCAGTACTTGCATTTTTTGCAGTCGCCAATTTTTGCCCAGCTGCGGTCGCGCATCACCTGGTAGCGGTTCTGCCACACATCCCAGAGGTCGTCCTTGTAGATGTTGCCCTGGATGTAATCACCGCGGAGGCTCGGGCAGGCAGAAATGCTGCCATCGCAAAGTACGGAAGATACATTCACGCCGGCACGGCAGAAGAATGGGTAGTTGCGCGCGTCCTTCTCGTAGCTGCCGAGGAAGCCTTCGCAGCCGTAGTTCACGTTGATGACGTTCAGTTTCTTGACTTCGCGGATAAAATCGAACACCTGGCGGAATTCCTGGTTCGTGAGCTGGAACAGCGGATTGTCCTTCGCGCGGCCCTTCGGGAACACGGTCGCGATGCGCCAACGCTTCACGCCGATTTTCAGGAGGATGTCGAGAATTTTCGGGAGTTCCTTCAAGTTCTGGCGGTTCACGCAGGTCATCACGTCGAAGGTGAGGCCTTGCGTGTGGGCGGCCATGTCGATGGCGCGGAGCGCGTTGTCGAAACTCGTGGGGGCGCCGCGGAAATGGTTGTGGCTTTCCTTGAGGCCGTCCAGGCTAATCGTGAGTGAGCGCAGCCCTGCATTCAGCAGCTTGGTGTAGCGTTCGGGCGTCATGGCAAGGCCGTTGCTGACCATTCCCCAGGGGTAGCCGCGCTTCTTGATTTCTTGTCCGCATTCTTCGAGGTCCTGGCGCATCAAGGGTTCGCCGCCGGTAATCACTACGATAAAGTGCTTCGGGTCGATGTGCGGGGCGAGTTTATCCAGCACGCTCATGAAGTCTTCGCGAGGCATGTCGGGGATGGCGTCTTTCACGCAGTCGCTACCGCAGTGCAGGCAGTGCAGGTTGCAGCGCAGCGTGCATTCCCAGAAAAAGTACGTGAGCGGATGCGCCTTGATTTCGTTGTGGCGGTAAAGGCGGTAAGCTTCGAGAGCGAGTTTTTTCTTAAGAGAGAGTTGCATAAAAATGTGGGGTGTGAAATGTGAGGCGTGAAGTGTGAGGTTAGGGTTTCTCGGGGCAGTCGATGATGGGGTGGCAACCGGCCAGTGAATCCAGTTCTTCGGAAATATACGGGTTCCGTTCGATGCAGACGTCACCATTTTCTGTGCAGTTCGGGGCTTTATCGCTACCCGCCTTCGGGGCGAACACCTGGACTCCTTCGGGGAGTTCGACGCCTTCCGCACCCGCAGCAGAGGGATCCCTCAGGTACTTGTTGCCGTCGGTGCAGTCGATAATCTTGAATACCTTGCCCGACTCGTTCACGGCAGTATCGTTGTAGCAAAGATTGTTCACTTCAACATAGACTGGGGCCTCTACGCCATAAAGGCAAACTGCACCCCCTATAGAGTCGGATGGCATTACCTGAACGCCATATTCGGGAGCAAACATAGAAACTTCATCGCTGGAGCCGTCGTCTCCGCAGCTGGCCCAAAAGAGCCCGGCCAGCGCAAGTGCAATTTTTTTCCAATGCTTGTAAAACATAGGTATAATTATTGTCTAATGGACACGTTCATGTTCAACGTAGTATTTTGACTTGAATTCGTCTTCGGTGTAGATTGTCTTGTTGTCCTTTTCGTCGCGACAGTCGAAAGTTTTCGTTTCGTCGTCGGTCGATTGGAAACAGGTGACGTCGTCTTCACAATAGTACGTGTCCGTGCACGCCGGGTATGACATGGTGCAGTTTTCGAAGTTCCCGGCAATCGCATCTTCCTCGTTTTCGCAATCGTAGAAAATACCATATTCGGGGCATATCTGTTCAAGGTCGCAGGCAATCAGTTCCTTGCTGTCGCTAGAGGAATCGTCGCTGCAGCCGCTCCAGAAAAGAGCGCACAGGCTTAATAGAAATTTTTTCCAATGTTTCTTGAACATGATTATTCATCCTCTTCCTGAATTGGCGAAACCTCGGAAGAATCAGTCGGGGTAATGGATGTTGTGTCTGATTCTTGTTCTTCCTGTTTAAGGCAATCTTCGACTTGTTCCATAATGTATGCCCTATTGGAATCAAGTTTTGCCTGGTATCGTGGATTTACGGTGGTATCTCCATCACAGATTTGCATTGTTGCGATGGGACCGCTTTTTTTATTTTCTCCGAACAAGTGAATGTTTGAATCAAGACAAACTATTTGGTTATTTGTAAGAGAATCGCTAGTTTCATTTTTGACGCTGTCAATTAATATTTTTTTGCCGGCTTCATACCTGTTTTCTATTTCATCTTTGAATGGATTATCTTCATCGTATTCGTAATAACCGAAAGTGTACCATGATGAGGTTACAAAATCTGTTTTTTTGCAAAATGGTGATGGTTTCTTGGGTTCAATAGGTGGATATTTTTTGTTAAACTCTTCATCAGTATATATAAATCCTTCACGTTCTTTGTAATAAATGGAATCGTTTGAACATTTGTATCTATATGGATAACATGGACCAACCATAATACCACTCATACATCCGTATACAGCACCATAGCTAAGCGTGTTATACTCCAAGTCGTTTTCAATTTTTTCGAGTTGTTCAAGAGTTTTTGTTTCGTTATTTTCTAGTTTGTCCATTAAATCAAACGGATTATAATTTTTATCAAAGCAAGTGTAATCGCATTTTTGATCTAATACTTTACATGTTACACTAGTATCACTAGCAAGTTTATAAGGTCCCAAAGGCTCCGCGCTAGAACTTGATTCGGCATTGTTACTTGAACTAGAACTTTGGCAGTTGTCTGAACTAACAATGGATCCCGAATCAGCGTTATAGACCGGTCGGATGCCATATAGTGTATCCGTTTTCAGTCCGTCGAGATCATTGGAATTAGAATCTTGAGGAGGGATGACTATAGACGAAGAGTTTTCGCTATCACCGCCACATCCAGCCCAGAAAAGAGCCGCAGTTGACAAGAGTATCTTTTTCCAATGTTTATAGAACATGATTACTTGTCACTCTTGCTGGAAAGACACTTGTTAATCCGTTCCTGGATTTCCTTCATCTTGTCTTCGTAGACCTTCTGGAGTTCTTCGTCCAGGGCGGGCTTGTTCGCTTCCCACTCTTCCTGCATCTTGAGGAACTTGGCGTATTCTTCGCTGGGCCTGATGGTGCCGTCAATGCATTTTTCTACCGCATTTCTAATGATGGTCGGAGCGCCGTAAAGCGCCACGAATTGGTCGAGTTCCATACGCAGGTGTTCAAGACACATGGGCGTTTCGGCCAACGTCTCCTTGACGGAATCTATCTTGGCGACGGCATCGTGCTTGGCCGCTTCCTCTTTCCAGAATTTGGCATTGTCTGCACTGTAATCGTTGGGGAAATACGCAACGCTGGAATCTGTGGGTGTGCATGTGACGTTGCCGGAACTGGATGAACCTTCTTCGGGAGGGTTCACGACGGTCATCGTCTTATAGCGGGATTTAAATTCTGCCTCGTTGTACACCTTGCCGTCACACTCGTAGGTGTTTTCATGAATCTGCATAATGCCATAATCTGGGCAGATGGATATGATATCGCCTTCATACTCGGTTTCATGGCAGGAAGGTACTATTGTAGTATCCCTTGTCGATTTCGTGCAGGTGACACCGTCAACACATCTAAACGTTGAATCGTCTTTCTGGAGGCAGGTGACGAGGTCGCTGGAGACCCCGTACAGTGGCATGGGTTGGAATCCGCTGCTGCTTGAACTTTCGGGCTTGGTCGCCTCGGAACTGGAGCTCGTTTCGTTACCGGTCGCCTCGCTGGAACTTTCCGGCTGGGGTTCCTTGGGACTGCTTAATCCGTAGTATTCTGGCGGGCCATATAGGCACTCTGCCTCGGATACGGAGTCTTCACAAGCCGACCAGAAGAATGCGGTCAATGTAAGTGCAATTTTTTTCCAATGCTTGTAGAACATGTTTCCTCCTTTTATGATTGCAATATATATTTTATTTGTTTGGTCTGGCTGGCATAATTGCAAGTAATGGACGATTTTTTTTGAAAAAAAACAAAAGAGCGTTCTATATAGCACACTCAGCGTTCTATATGTTAAAAATGAACATTTTTGTTCTAATTTATTACAACGTAAAATTTTAGAGTCATGGCGCTCGGCCTTATAACGTCTTTTTTTTGCTTGTAAAGGGCATTTATTTACATTTTGGTAATGTTGTAAGTGCGAACAACGTTTTTCTACCGAAATCGGTACTTTTAGTTCCTCTTTTTTATACTTTAAAAATACCCGGAAAGGTCGAATTCCCGGCCTTGAACATGGGGTTGGTTATGAATAAAAGGAAATATATATTTCCGTTGGCAGTCGCTGCCTTCGGGTTGTGGGCTTGTGGAGAAGACAACAATTCTACCACAGCATGTGTCACCGAACAGTGCCTCATCGATCAATATGGGGAATTCAACGCGGACTCCGCAAACAAGGCCCTGGAAGATTCCATCCTTGCTGCACAGGGGGGGAGCAGTTCTTCGTCCTTGACGGTGTATTCTGCCGAACGCCCTGATCCGCTTGAAGCGGGTCACGAGATGGAACTGGGTGAATCGAGCAGCAGCGAGGCTGAGGTTGCGTGCGGCCCGCAAACGCCGTGGGCTTGCGTATCCAGCAGTAGTCTTATTTTGCCGGAACCGTCCAGCAGCTCGCATCGTCACCATCACAGTTCCAGCAGTTCCGTCGATTTGCCGCCTGTTTCCAGCTCGAGCGTTGTGGTTGTGCCGCCGACACTCGCAAACGACTTCGTGGAAGACCACCGCAGCGAATGCCAGATCGGCAATATTCCGACGAGCGTGAACAACGCGAAGCTGCCCGACCCGTTCATGGGCCTTGACGGCAAGCGCATCTCTTCGAAGGATGAATGGAAGTGCCGCCGCGAAGAAATCGGCGCGATGTACGAAAAGATTATGTTCGGCCAAAAGCCGCGTAACCCCGAAAAGGTCGAAGGCTCCTTCTCTGGTAACAAACTCAAGGTATCCGTGACCGACAAGGGCAAAACCATCTCCTTCTCTGTCAGCATTTCTGGAGGCGGAACCAAGGATAAACCGAAACCCGGCATCATCGGCTTTGCGAGCTTCGGTGGTTGCGGAAGCCTGGGTGCCTCTACGAACGGTCTTGGCGTTGCCATGATTTCGTTCAATCCGGATGACGTCGCTCCCGAAAACGGCGGTGGCTCCTTCTTCCAGCTCTATAATGGCTCCGATGCAGGTACCGCCATTGCTTGGGCATGGGGTATTAGCCGTGTAATCGACGCTCTTGAAAAGACCCCCGAGGCGGGCATTGATGTGCACCATCTGGGTGTTACCGGGTGTTCGCGTCATGGCAAGGGCTCCCTGATTGCTGGTGCGTTTGATGAACGCATTGCGCTCGTGATTCCGCAGGAATCCGGTTCCGGTGGCGCGTCTCTCTGGCGTTCTATCGCCCAGGTGAACAAGCAGAAGGGCACGCAGTTCGTGCAGGGCCTGGCCAGTGCAGGTACCGAAGGCCGTTGGCTGAAAAGCAGCTTCAAGAATTACGATGGCAAGGAAACCACCCTCCCGTTCGACCAGCACATGCTGACGGCCATGGTGGCACCGCGTGCACTCCTCCTGCTTGACAACCAGTCCTTTGACTGGCTTGGCGAGGTCCCGTCGAACTACTGCGGCAATGCTTCACTTGAAGTGTTCAAGGCCCTCGGCATCGAAGACAATTACACCTATGCCCAGAAGGGTGGTCATAACCACTGCGACCTGCCGCAAGACCATTACGATGAGGTAAAGGCCTATGTCAACGCCTTCTTGAACGAGAGCGGAACGACAAAGGGCAAGGTAGAATCCTTCAGCAGTATCGCTAAGTGGAACAAGTCCGAGTGGATTGACTGGGATACGCCGACCCTCAAGTAATTTCCTAACTCCTGGTTAACTCCAGAGCGGGACCCGTGAACGCGGGCCCCGCATTTTTTTGATCGCTCGTGCTACGTTTGGTGTATTAAATTGCGCCGGCCTGCGGTTGCTCCCGCGGGGAGGAATGCGGCAAGAAGGCTGAAAAGCGGCAAAACGATCGCCCAAATAGTAAAAATGCTTGAAATGGCAGACCAAACGCATTGTTTTGTTGGATTTAGTCTGCTGAAAATTACTTTGTTTGTAGTTGATGTGGGTGATCTCGATGTTTTCTTCGCAAAATTTGCGTCGAATGCACCGGATTTCACCGATTTTTAAGAAAAAAAGGCTTCTTTTAGTTACTTTGTGCGTAAAGTAGCAGACTAAATGAGTGTTTTGCTGCCATTTGGTCTGCCCAAACGCAAAAATGCGACCCGAAAGCACTTTGACCACTTAGCGCTTTTATACGATACTTGGTGCTTTAGCACCTTAGTAGAGTTATCCTCTTTGGGGAAGCGCTTCCGTGAGCAACAAAGCCCCTGTTCTTAAACAGGGGCGGTTGCGAAAGTGAGTGAGGAGCCGGAGGTCTCGACTCCCGAAACGTCGAACGAGCGGTCTTTCTGTGAACGGAAAAGGCCCGTATTAACGGGCCTTTGCAGTGAGAGCGAGTGAGAAACCGGAGGTTCCGCCCCCGAAACGCCGAACGAGCGGTCTTATAACATTTCTTGGAACTGGTGGAACTTCTCCAGCAACTCGGCGTAAGTCTTTGTGGCCTCGAGCTGCGGGAACTGCGCCACGATGGAGTCCGGCGCGCAGAAGAAGCACCCCTTGTCCGCCTGCTTGAGCATGCCCGTGTCGTTGAAGGCGTCACCCGAAGCGAACACCTTGAAGTTCAGCTCCTGCAGGTGCTTTACGACCTTCGTCTTCTGGTCGCTCATGCGCAGGTGGTAGCCCCTGATGCGGTCGTTTTCCACCACGAGATTGTGGCAGAAGATGGTCGGGAACCCGAGGTTCTTCATGATGGGGTAGGCGAATTCCTGGAACGTGTCCGAAAGGATAATCACCTGGGTCTCGTCGCGGAGCTTGTCCATGAAGTCGCGCGCGCCGTCGAGCAGGCCCAAGTTCGCGATGACGTTCTGGATGTCCGAAAGCTTGATGTTCTCGCGGTCGAGAATCGCGATGCGGCCCTTCATGAGCACGTCGTAGTCGGGGATGTCGCGCGTGGTGAGGCGCAGGTCCTTGATGCCCGTCTTTTCGGCGACGGCAATCCAGATTTCGGGGGCGAGGACACCTTCAAGGTCCAGGGTAACGACACATTGCTTCGTAAACATACTGATTGTCATCCCCGCCCGTTCGGCTTGCTCAGGGCAGGCTCCGGCGGGAACATCTCCTTTAACGTTTAGTTCTTCCGTTCCTTAATAATTGCGCGCAGATCCTCTACCGTAATCTGGTACGGCGTGCGGCAGAAGTCGCAGATGACTTCGAGGTTCTTGCCTTCGGCTTCGAGTTCCTGCAGGTCCTTGAGCGGGAGCGTTGCAAGCGTCGCCACCGTGCGTTCGCGGCTGCAGGGGCAGTAGGCCTTCGGGTCGATTTCTTTGACGATGTCGATTTCGTACGGCCCGCGCAGCTGGTCCAGCAACTCGTCCAGGTCAAAACCCTCGGGCGTGTTCATGTCCTTGAACTTCGGCAGGTTCTGCACGATGACTTCGATCAGGTTGATGTCCTTGTCCTCGAGGTCGGGGAACGCCTCGATGTAGAAGCCGGCGGCGTAGTCGAGCTTGCTCGGGTCTTCGCGGTTGAATGCGGCCTCGATGCCCACGGCGGAGCGGATCTGCTCGGACTGCAGCAGGTAGGTGGCGAGGTTCTGGCCCATCGAAATCGACGGAGCCTCGATAATGCTCTCGTGGACGCGCTTGCCCTGCTCGTTCAGTTTCACGACCTGCACGCTCTGCGGGATGAGCGCGGGCTCGTTACCGCCAACGGCCTGGAGTTCGGCCTGCGGGATCATCGCGCGCACAAGCCCCATCGGCGTCGTGTCGGAGGAAACCTTCGTGATTTCGCCACCGAAGCGCGTGGTCAGCGAGACGGTGCCCGCGTACTTGAGGCTTGCGCTCAGGAAGATGCTTGCGATGGAGTTCTCGGCCAAAAGCTTGAGGGCGAACCCCTGTGCGTTGTGCTGCTTGCCGATTTCGTTCATCGTCGCGGTCAAGTCGACGACAATCAGGCGGAAGGGCGTCTTCTGGCCCGTGGCGCGGATAATGCGGTCCTTGAAATTCATGGGCACAAATGTAGTAAAAAATATAGCCCGAGGGAAGTAGAGTGGTATGTGTTGTTATAATTGTACCAGTGGAAAAACAGCTATTTATCAAATTGATTCAACCCAAGATGCATCGTCGTCCAATGGATACGGACATAAAGTTGCACATGGCACCTCCTTTGGGCCTGCTCACGATTGTGAATCTGGTCAGGAAAGAGCACAGGGTGCAACTGGAAAATGAAAATATTCAGCAAATTCATTATGATGATGCGCCTGACATTGTTGGAATATCGGTTACGGTTGACACCTTGCCGAGGGCCATCGAGATAGCGCGACGTTTTCGTGAAAAAGGCTCCATTGTTGTTGCTGGGGGAATTCATGTGACGACCGCCTTTGATACGATTCCGACGGATGCTTTTGATGTGCTTTGCATTGGCGCTGCAGAAGGCACTTGGCCGGAGATTATAAAGGATTTTCTGGACAACAATCTGAAGCCTGTCTATCGCTGTCCAAAACTGCAAGAGGGGAACCTCATAGTTTCTCCTGCATACGATTTCCTCAAGAAAGGCGAATACTTATACTGTCATGTCGTTCACACAAGCAGGGGTTGTCCTTTTAGGTGTGATTTTTGCTATAACAGCGCTAAAGCGCATCAATACCTAAATCGCAATATTCAGGATGTCTTGGCGGATATTAGGGCGGTTCATTCGAGACACATCATGTTTATCGATGATAATTTTGCGGGGAACCCAATATGGATAAAACAGTTCCTGAAAGAAATTATGCCGATGCGGTTAAAGTGGAGAGCGGCCGTGTCCATCAATGCGGCATTCGATGATGAATTGCTTGACTTGATGAAAAAATCAGGATGCCAAAGTCTGTTTATCGGTTTTGAAAGTATCAATCCGGATTCTGTAAGCGGGGTTCACAAAGTTCAGAACCACACGCAGGAATATGAGAAAGCGATAAGGGCTATTCATGAAAGGGGTATCATGATTAACGCTAGTTTCGTGTTCGGGCTGGATGGCGATACGCCTGAAGTCTTTAAGTCGACTCTAGATTGGATTGTGAAAAATAAGATTGAAACGGTCACATCCCATATTCTGACGCCTTATCCGGGAACGGCTCTCTATGACAGGATGAAATCGGAAGGAAGAATCCTTACCGATGACTTGACCCTTTACAATACGGCTCATGTGGTTTATCAACCAAGAGGAATGACTAGGCAGGAACTGTATCAAGGGTATCATTGGATTTATAAAGAAATATATAGCTTGAAAAATATATGGAGACGTCGTCCGGAGTCTAAGGGCATAAGAGCAGCCTACTTTACATTTAATCTTTTATACCGGAAGTATGGAAAGTTTACCGATATGCTCTGCCATTTGATATCGTATGAAAAAATAGGGGCGATTGCGGAACGAATAGCGAAGTCGGTCTAAGATGAATAGTCTTTGAATTTATTATTTTCCTCAAAAAGAGGTTCAATATGCAGATACTTTTCCTTATGGCCGATGGCTTTGAAGAAACCGAGTTCGTCACACCGTTCGATTACTTCCAGAGGGCGGGCTTCGAGGTGGCGCTCGCGAGCGTTTCGGGAGATTCGTTCGTGACGGGTGCCCACGGGCTCAAGATTGCGGCCGATTTTGCGCTTTCGGGTGCCGATACCGCCAAGTTCGATGCCGTTCTCCTGCCGGGTGGCGGCCCCGGCGTGCAGCGCCTCAAGGCGTCTGCCGACGTGGAGCGCGTCGTGTGCGACTTCAACGACAAGAACAAGTGGATTTTCGCTATCTGCGCGGCCCCGCTCGTGTTGAGCAAGGCCGGGCTTCTTGTGGATAGGACGGCGACATGCTTCCCGGGCTGCGTGGAGGAACTTGTCTGCAACAAGTTTGTGGAAGACCGCGTGGTGGTGGACGGCAATATCGTCACGAGCCGCGGGGCCGGAACCGCCGAGGAATTCGCGTTCGAGTGCATCGCGCAGCTGGGCGGTCGCGAATTGTCCGAGAAAATCCGCAAGCAAGTCGTGGCGCGCTAGCCGATTTTGTATATTGTTTGCATAAAACAAAAAGTGAGGCTTTTATGAAGTTTTCCCATGCTTTGATTCTTGCAAGTTCGCTCGCGTTTTTCGCCTGCGGTGACGATGACGAGTCTTCTACCGGTCCGAGCAATTCAGATACCGCGGATTGCTCCGTTACCGATGGCGTGAAGGTTGTTACCCCCAAGGGTGGCGAAGAGTTCAAAGTGGGCGAGACCATCAAGGTCGTGTTCGGTTCCGACATGGATTTCGGCGGCTTCGGTGTGGAACTCCGCTTTGACGATGGCGCACAGAAGGTGAACCTGCTCGAAGAAAGCATCGACGACGCTGTAATCGATGGCAAGACCTGCAACGAGTACAGCATCAAGCTGGATGCCGAGGGCATTGTTGCGGCAGACGACGCCTACATCTACGTCTACCCGTATTCCAAGCAGTCCAAGGCGGGCAAGTCCGGGACCTTCAAGGTCAAGGAGTAATGAACCTCCGTTTCGACGACAGTAGCATCACCGTAGCCATCGTGGGCTGCGGTGGTTTTATCGGTAGCCATCTGCTCGACGCCGTGCTGGAACGTACCCGCTGGCGCGTTTTTGGCGTGGATCTCGATTTCTACAGGCTGCAGCACCGCCTGAACCATGAGCGGTGCGAGTTCCTGTGTGCGGATTTGGCCGACCCTGCCGTCGTGGAGCGCATTGCACAGTTCCCGCTGGTGGTGAACTTGGCAGCGATTTGTACGCCGAGCCGCTACATGGGGGAGGCGTGCGAGGTCATCCGGAGCAATTACGACCATCCGGCGGCTTTGGCCGAGGCGTGCGCGAAGAGCGGGGCCTGGCTTGTGCATTTCTCGACTTCCGAGATTTACGGACGTACGTTGCCGGATTCTGGTGAACTGATTGAAGACGAAACCTCTGCCGTGTTCGGGCCGGTTGCCGCGAGTCGCTGGAGTTATGCGACGGCGAAACTCCTGGCGGAACGGTTTATTGCGGGGCTCCCTGGACTCAAGTGGACGGTTGTCCGCCCGTTCAATTTTGTCGGGCCGTACATGGACTTTATGCCGGGAGTGGACGGTGAGGGAATTCCGCGGGTGCTCGCGAACTTTTCGACGTCGCTTTTGCGGGGCGAACCCCTGAAGCTTGTGAACGGCGGGAAGGCGAAGCGCTGCTTTACGAGCGTGCACGATGCAGTAGACTTCTTGTTCGCGCTATTTGATGCGGGACTTGGATGCACTTTGGGTTCTGGCAACGAGACTGTGTCGGGGGCTGGTTGTAAAACCGCGGCGGGCGCAGGTCACTCGGGTCGAGATGCCGCGGGTGTATCGAAGGTAGGTGCCGCGCCGAATGCTGGTGTATTCTCGCAGGCGTTCAATGTGGGGAATGCGGAGAACGAGGTTTCGATTGCGGAACTGGCGCAGAAAATGCGCACGATTTTCGCGAAGGTGCGCGGGGTGGACGTTTCTTCGTTGCCGGAACCGCAAAGCGTTTCGGGCGAGGAATACTACGGCGCGGGTTATGACGATTCGATGCGTCGCATGCCCTCGGTTGCGAAGGCCGAGCGCCTGCTCGGGTTCAGGGCGCGCATCCCGCTCGACACGGCTCTGGAAGAATCGCTCTCCTGGTTCGTGAAGCACTACGATGTGGCTGAAACGTGTCATTGCGAGGAGCCGTAGGCGATAGAATCCAATGATTCCCGACTACTTCATCTTTGTCCCTGCATACAATGTCGCCGCGACTCTCGCCGGCGTGCTGGGGCGCATTCCTCCCGCGGTCATGGAACGCGCGACGGTGCTCGTGATTGACGACGGCTCGAAGGACGATACGCGCGGGGCTTACGAAACGTTTGTCGCTAAATCGGCGGGTGTCGCGGGGGAGGCAAGTGCCGCGGACAGTGAAGTCGCGGGTAATGCAATCGCGGGTACCAACTGTGTTGGCAATGGAGTTGCTGGTAATAGCCGCGCCGCTCCAAGTTTGGCATGCACGGACAGTGACTGCACGGGAGATAACCGCGCCGCTCCAGGTTTGGCATGCGCGGACCACCTGCAGTACATGCGTTTCGAGAGGAACTTGGGTTACGGAGCCGTGGTGAAGCGCGGAATATCCGAAGGGCTGCGATCCGGTGCAAAATACATCGCTTGCCTGCATGGCGACGGGCAGTACCCTGCAGAACAACTTGGCGAATTCTTCGCGCATCTCGAGGGCGCGGGCAGTTCTCCAGCGAGCAACCCGCCCGAAAATGCCGCACCCGAAAATGTCGCGCCTGAATTTGACCCGCGCGGCCAACTCGAAGATCATGCGCCAGCAGGCAACCGGCCAGCATCTGCCGCGGACAATTCGCCAGCAATCGCCTTGGTGCAAGGCTCGCGCCGCCTCGTCCCGGGGGCAGCCCGTGCCGGCAACATGCCCCTCCACAAGCGCATCGGCGGCGCGTTCCTTACGGCGCTCGAGAACATCGCCTTCCGGCAAAAACTTACAGACCGCCACAGCGGTTTCATCGTCTACAATGCGGAATTTTTGAAGACGCTTGACCTCGCGAAACTCAGCCCGAGCTTCGATATTGACCTGGAAATAATCTCCATCGCTGATGCCCGCGGGTGGCGACTGGCCGAACTCCCGATACCCACGCGCTATGCCGGCGAAAAATCCAACCTGAACGTCGTTACCTACGGCCTGCGCGTCTTGCGGCAAATTGCTCGCCGTATTTGCATGCGGTAAGGCTCATTTCGCGCGCATCTCGCAACCTTCGTTTCAACAACATTCGCATCCCGAAATCGCGAAAGTGGCGGTGAAAACCGTAAAAAATCTCTCATTTCACCGCCAAAAATTACTTTGTGTGTAGTAAAAGACGCGGAACGCTCAAAAATTCGCTCGATTTTTTGCCGGTTTCCCTCATTCCGGCGGTGAAATTGCCTGCAAATCTCCTTTTTCACCGCCACGGACCTACATTTTTCGTTACGAAACCACATACAACATAACAAAGTGGCGGTGAAAACAGCAAAAAATTCCCGATTTCACCGCCACAAATGCAATTTACACCTCTAAAAGCGCCTTTCCCGCGCTTTCTCGCGCATCCTAAGCCCCAAACCGCGCCCAAACGCTTCCAAACTGCGCTCCAGACAACCCGAGAGCCTCCAAATCGTCCTGTTTTTCAAAACTCTCAGCCGACTGTATGTGCCTTTTTTTTTATATTCTCCAGCGTGACCTGATACCAAACCCGATATCAGGCCCGCCTTATGAGACCCGCCATACGTCTTGTCTCTCACATGGCCCGACAACAAAAAGGAAAAAGTATGAAAAAGCCCCTTCTTGCATTACTCGTCGCTTCTGTCGCCCTTCTTTCGGGCTGCGCAAAGACCATGCAACTGAACGATCCTGCGCTCTATGACCAGTACCTCACCAGGACCTACAACCAGCCTCACCATGTGTGCTACAACGCGGTCATCAGGACCTTTGTGGGCAGGGGAGTCGAGCTTACCAAGGCCGACCCGATGGCGGGCCGAATCGTGACGGAAAGGCACCTCGCCATGCTCTACGCCGGGTACGGGATGGTCGGCACTGTATCGCACCGTTATTACATCGACGTGACAGGCGACAAGAAGAGGTGCACCATCAAGGTCACCAAGTATAAGGCCTGGAAGGGCGACAACGAAGTTCCCTATGTGGATGTCGACCAGATTTACAACTACTACTGGGCGCCCCTGTTCGGAGGTTTCGAGAGCAACTTCGAAGAAGACGAAGACGACGCCATCCGCTCTAGCAAGGATCTCGATGCGGTCATAAACCAGCACTACCAGGAACTCGACGACATCTACAAGCAGTACAAAAAAGACACGAAAAAGAAGTTCGAGGGCCGTGTCATGCTGAAGTTCACCATCGCGGCAAGCGGGAACATCATCGACATTTCTATCGAGGGCACGACGACAGGCGAACTTGATTTTGACCAGCAAATCAAGGAGGCCGTCAGCAAATGGGACTTTGGCGAGATTCCGGGGAGCAACAACAAGACTCTGATTGTCCCGTTCGATTTCTCGGACACTGCTGGCGATTCCGGCAAAAAAGGTGGACGTCGGGTCAAGGGCGACGGCGATAAGCTCGGCGGTTCCGCGAAAAACGGCAGCGGGGGTATCAGTGACGCGAATGTGGGCGGCCACGCGACTGCGCAGGAGAACGAAGTCAAGGCCAAGGGCCCCCGCTCGGCTGCCGACATCATGAAGGTCATGAAGAATCGCACTCCGGCGCTCAGAAGCATCTACAACAAGTACAGGGAAAACGACCCGAGTTTCGAGGGCAGAGTCGTCCTGAAGTTCACGATTGGCCCAGATGGCAAGGTCGTCTCGATGTCCATCAAGTCATCTACGACAAACAACGCCAAGTTTGACGAAGAAATCAAGAAGAAAGTCAGTGAATGGAACTTTGGCGAGGCCGGTGCCGGCAACACCACGGTGACAATCCCGTTCGTCTTCTCGGAATAAACTTCGCGTTATGCGTACAAAGTAAGGAGCCACAAATGCGACTTCTGGCAACGATCTTTCTTTTGCTCGCATGCGCTTCGGGTGCATTCGCGACGCATGTCGCCGTGCTCGAGACGGGCGTAGACCCTGCGGTAAAGAAGAAGGTGACGCTCTCCGACAGGCAGTACCTCACGAACGTATTGCGCGAGGAGGCTGTCAAGCAGCTCTCGCCAGAAGATGGCTACACCATCATGACGCGCGAGAACATCTCTGCGATGCTCCCGCCGGGGAAGGCCATCGAGGACTGCGAGGGCACTTGCCTTGCGGAAACGGGCCGGAATATTTCTGCCGATTTCGTGTGCCAGGCGCGCATGAGCAGCTTCGGCTCGAAACTTGCCCTCTCGGCAGAAATCTACGAGACTGCGGGCAACAAACTTGTGGCGAGTTTCAATGGGAACGGCAAGAACGTGGAGGCTCTCCTGAAGGTCATCAAGGAGAACGCCCCGGATTTCTTCGGCAAGGTGAAATTCAACAGGGATGCAGGTTCCGGCGGTATCGGCGAGGCTCCAAAGGGTTCTCGTAATGGCGGGCGCCGCGTGCATGGTGCCGGCGGTATAGGCGATGGTAGCCAGGGCCCTGCCGCAAATGAGGATGCGGACAAAGTAAAGGTCTCCCGCGCTAAGGATGTGGAGCTTGACGATGATGACGAAGACATGCCCAGGTCGAACAAGCCCATTAACGATGTCCCTGCGGTTAAGAACACCCAGAACAGGGTATGGATCCGTTGGGGGCTTATTGGTGGCGGAAGCGTTTTGCTCACGACGGGCCTTGTCCTTGCTGCTTTTGCGGGCGAGGAAGATGAGTACGAAACGGACTACGACACCTGGGAAATGAAAAAGAAAAAAGGGGACGACGGAACACTGCAATTCGGCATCGGGATTGCCTTGTCCATCATCGGAGCCGCCGGTATTGTCGTGGGGTTCTGCTTCTAGCCGGCGCTCATGCTGGATTTTTGCCCAAATTGGGCACCAAACAGGGTTGTTTTGCCTATTTTGGTACCCATTTTTTAGAACAAAGTAACTGAATTTCGGGCGAACAGTGTCTAATAATCGCTAAAAAATGCTTCGGCTGGGTACCAAAATACATTTTTTCTGTGGTTTGGTACCCATTGTGGCGGCAATTTTGCCAATATTATTGTGGACAAACTAAAATTTTGGGTACCAAACAGTGCAATTTAATGCAGTTTGGTACCCAATTTTGCAATTTTTTGCATTTCGGCGGCTGGCTCGCAAGCTAACTGCGGCAACATAGCGCCCGCGGTAGCATAGTGCCCACGGCAACATAGCGCCCGCGGCATTTTAATACCCGCGGCGGTTGCAGCAGCTTAACGCTTACCCGTTGCCGTGGTGCTTGTCGTGGTTGGGACAGCCGCAGCCGCCCTGGCCGTCGCAGTTTTCCTTTTTACCACCACAACATTCGGTCCCTGAGCCTGTCGAAGGGTCGCCGCCGCATTCGCATTCATGGCCTTCTTCGCCACACTTGCATTCGCCGTCACCGTGGCCGCCGCAGCAGCAGTGGCCTGGCGGGTTCAGTTCCTCTTCGGTAGCCTCGCGCACGCTCACGACCTCGATGGCGAAATTCAGGTTTTTGCCTGCGAGTTCGTGGTTCGCGTCAATCACGGCCTTGTCGCCCGCGACGGACTTGACGCGGATAGGCATCGGGCCCATGGGCGTCTGCGCGTAGAACATCATGCCGGGTTCCACCTTCTCTACACCCTGGAACACGTCGACCGGGACTTCCTGCGTCATGCGCTCGTCGTATTCGCCGTAGCCTTCGGCGGGGATGACCTTCACGTCGAACTTGTCGCCGACTTCGTGGCCGACCATCGCGTTTTCGAGCCCCACAACAATCATGTGGGCGCCCTGGATGTACTGGAGCGGTTCGCGGCCTTCGGAGGAATCGATGACGGCTCCTTCGTCGGAGGTGAGGGTGTAGTGCATCTGGACGACGGTTTTATCGACGATTTTCATGGTGTTCCTTTGTGTGAGGGGGTAAAAAAGTAGGCTAAATATAGAAAAAAGCGGTTTGCAACGTGATAAAAGACAAATTTTTGCACGAAAAGTGAAGTGTGTTGTGAAAATTTGTGCATGCTTCTTCTTTTTTGGTTATATTCTTCTTAAACATAAAACCAAGGAGTACACATGAAAAAATTGCTTTGGACCGGCGCACTCGCCTTGACCGCAATGGCCTGCCTGACCGCCTGTGGCGACGACGATAGCGGCACAAGTGCTGGAGGTGATGACGAACTCTATACCTGCGACATTACGGCTAAGAAGGTCGTTGTCAAGCAGAATGCCGGGCCCTACTCGGTTACGATGACATATACCCATAACGAGGATGGAACCATGACAACGCGTTATGAATATGGTTCTGGACACAATAATGTGTGTGATGGTCCTATGCCGACTGAGGTTGACGAGGACGATGCTGAAATGACTTGTAAAGATAACGTACTTACGGTTAAAACGAAAGAAGCCGTGACTACGGAGGAATTTCAGGAATATGCCGGAGCCGCGACGAAGGCTTGCCCAGAACCGGCATCGTGGGGCAAGGATACAAAGCCCTCGGATGATGATGACGAAGCCGGTACGGATGACGATGGTGAAGGCTCTACAGACGGCGATGGTGACGTTGGACCGGGCAATGGCGGCGATGGCGACTATACCTGCAACTTCAAGAAGTCCGACGACACCTGGGTCATTCAGAACGGTGAAGGTGGCGGCGAGATGACTTTCAAGTGGGACACCGGCAAGGCCGTTATGATAACGAAGTCGGAACAGACTGATGAAGAACTCTGTCAAAAGACGCTGGAATTTCTTGCCACGGATCCGACTGCAGAATACTCATGCGACGGTAAATTCCTGCTTATTGAGGATCATTCGTTTGAGGATTACTCTAAGGACGAAATCTATAGGAATTATTGCGGCTCGTAATTATAGAGCTTTTATGGCGCTGGCATTTTGCCGGCGTCAATTTTTCTTGCGGTCTTTCCAGACGCTTTCGTTGAAGAGCTGGCCTTCGCTCAGGCCGTATTTCTCCTCGACGCCCGCCATGCGGATGGCTTCCTCGATGGAAATCTTCCCGCGGATGGCCTGCGTGTAGATGAGCGCCTTCTTGTGCACTGTTGCTGCGTCTTCCTGGAGCATTTCGAGGCGGAAATGGTTCACTCCGGCGGCGCGCAAGTCCGGCAATAATTTCAGGGCCGATTGTGGCTTGCCAACGAATAGCGTGTTGCGACATTCGGCATCGGATTGCAAGAAGTGACGTTCGCCCTTGTGGTCGAGGATTTCGACCTTGTGCTGGGTGCAAATCTTGCCGCATTCGGGGAACCGCCTGCCGGTAGTGAGCGCTCGGGCAAACGCGCAGTATTCGGAATGGAAGGCGGGCATGTACTGGTGGAGCGTGAGTTCCATGCGGCTCCCGTCAATATCGCCCAGCAGGTCGAAAAGTTGAGTGGAGTTCAGGTCCCACGAGGGGTGGAGCGTTTGCAGCCCTTGTGACAGGAGCCAGTCGTAGCTCAGGCAGTTCGCGGCGTTCAGGCTGTAGTCGCCCGCGAGCGGAATGCCGCTTTCCTTGAGGATGGAAAGTGCACCGAGGTTACGGACCAGCGCAAAGTCGGGGCAGAGCCGCAGGATGTTCTTGAGGTAGTGGCTTTCGCCCGGCTTGTGGATGCGGAGCGTGGCCATACCTGCCCTGAAACCGAGTTCGCGGATTTGTTCCAGAGGCTCGTCGTATTTTACGCCCCAGTCGAAATCCATGACAACGTTGTCTATGTCGAGTCCTTCGAGCGCAGGGATTTGTTCGGGGCTGCGGACGAGCACCGAAATGACCGGTCGAGCGGCAGTGGGCGCAACTTTCGTGCCAAACTTCACGCTGTTGAGCAGCGCTCGGCCCGCATTGGCGCTCGGGTTCAGCTCGTGCCATTCGCAGCGCGCGTTGTCAAGCGCTTCTATCGCCTTCTGGCGGAGCGTGCGGAGCATCTTTCCGGCGATAAACGCGTTTGGCGCGACGCTGACTGAGATATTGTCGAGCCTGTAGGCGGTCGATCCGAGAGCCGAAAGTTCCTTCTGTGCGAGGTCGCGCAGTTTGTTACCCGCATCGCATTTACCCGCATCGTTTTTGCCCGCGACTGCACCGCTGTTCCGGGCTTCTTCGATGGGAGTGTCGTCCTGCGCCGTCACGGAATGCCCGCTGTAGTCCTGCACGGTAAGCGACAGGGGCGTGCCAATGCAACCTTCCAGCAGCATCTTCACGGGAATGCGCTTCGCCTGCTCGCGGTCGGTAAACGTCTTGCGCAGTTCCTTTTCCAGCGCGGGGGAGTCGTTCCTGTACACCTTCATCCCGCGGGCGACCTGCCGCGTGTCGAAATCGCGCCCGAATTCCATTTTCAGGAGTTGCGGGCCGCACCCGCGTGTAGATGGCTTGCCCTTGTGCTCGTGCACGACTTGCGAGGCGTAGAGTCTCGCACCGGCGCTTTGCGCGAATCTCGGTTCCTCGAACAGGATTCCGTCACCCGGCCGCGGCATCATACCTGCGACAAGGCCATCGGCGCATCCCTTGTCCTGTTTTGTCATCCCCGCGCAGGCGGGGATCTCCAAACATTCATCCAGTTCCACCACGACACACCCGCGTTCCACGCGCACGACCGTCCCGAGGTACATCCCGTGATGGTTGCTGAACGTGCCGTCCACGAGTTCCTGGTGGTTGTCTCCGTCGAGCCAGCCCGTGCGAAGCCCACGGCTGAACAGCACTTCGAGCGGTTCCCTGTCGCTTGCCTCGAGCGGTGTACGGTCCAGTGCCTTGCGGTAGGCGCGCGCGACCGCCGCCACGTATTCCGGGCTCTTGAGGCGGCCTTCCACCTTGAGCGAGTTCACGCCAATTTCTTCAAGTTCGCCGAGTCGCGGGAGGGCGCACAGGTCGTGCGGGCTGAACAGGTATTGCGCATCCGTATCGCGGTATTCCTTGCCGTCCACAAATATGCGGTAGGGAAGCCTGCAACTCTGGGCGCATTGCCCTCGGTTTGCGCTGCGGCCGCCGAAATTTTCACTGGTGAGGCACTGCCCCGAATAGCTCACGCAGAGCGCGCCGTGTATGAACACCTCGAGTTCGAGCGGGGTCGCTTCCTTGATGCGGGCGATTTCCTTGAGCGAAAGTTCGCGGGCGAGCACGGCGCGGTTGAACCCCAGTTTTGCCGCCAAGTTCACGCTTTCGGCGCTCGCGAGCGTCATCTGCGTGCTCGCGTGAATTTCTTGCGTGGGCGCGATGGCGCGTATCAGGCGCGCAAGCCCGATATCCTGGATAATGAAGGCGTCCGGTTCCAGCGAAATCACCTTCGCGAGGAATTCCGGCAGTTCCCGCAGTTCGCGCTCGAATACCAGCACGTTCATCGCGAGGAACGTGCGCACGCCGCGCACCCTCGCATACCGGATCATCTCGCCGACGTCTTCGAGCGAAAAGTCCTCGGTGCGCCCGCGCGCATTCCAGTGCGGAACCCCGAAATAAACGGCATCGGCGCCGTTAGCGACGGCGGCCTCGAGCATCTCGCGCGTACCTACGGGCAAGAGAAGTTCCGGAGATGGCCTCGTACTCGAATTCATATAGTTAAAGATAAAAATTGTATATTTGAATCATGGCCTCACAGACGATTAAAATTCAATATCTCGACGATTCTATCACGCGCCTCACGTATGTGGGCGGCAAGTCCGACTGGATTGACCTTGCGGCGGCGGAGACCGTGACGCTCAAGGCGGGGGAGTTCCGCTTGATTCACCTGGGGGTCGCGATGAAGTTGCCCGAGGGCTACGAGGCGCATATCGCCCCGCGCAGTTCCACGTTCAAGAACTTCGGCATTCTGCAGGCGAATTCCGTGGGCGTGGTGGATTCCAGCTACTGCGGTGCGAACGACTGGTGGAAAATGCCGGTGTACGCCACCCGTGACGTGACCATCGAGAAGGGGAGCCGCATCGCTCAGTTCCGCATCATGGAGCAGCAACCGACGCTCACCTTCGAGGAAGGCCCGCTTGACGGCACCGACCGCGGCGGCTTCGGCAGCACGGGAATCTAGAAGGATTGCGTCTAAATCTCGTATTTCTGTTTTCTTTCTGCTATTTTTGTATATTATCACCTGACAGGCACCGGTAGCGGATTTCCGCTTACAAGCCACGTTCGACAATAAAGTCGGCTTTTTGATTATATCCCCAATGAAAATTGGGATTTTCATATATCAAAAGCCGGCTTTTTTTGTTTGTTAATGTTCAACTCTATTGACGGATAATCAAAAATTGATTATATTCAACTATGTACAATGTAACCATAACCAAAAAGGCGGAACGTTCGGCAAAAACGATGCCTAGAGCGGTGCAGAACAAGCTGAAGGCTCTACTGCAATCACTAAAGGCTTCGGGACCTATACAACCACTTTTCTGGCATTACTCAAAACTAGGCGATAACAGGTATCATTGTCACATCGCCTTGAATTGGGTTGCTTGCTGGACATGCGAAAATGGGTCGATAAATATTGAGGTATACTATGTTGGCAGTCGTGAAAAAGCCCCGTATTGAAATCCGCGCGAAGCACATCCCTGCTCCGCTTGTCAGGTTTTTGAAGGACACCTACAAACCTGAAAACGTGGCGGTCTGCAAAAACGAGGATTCGATTCCCTTCGAGGAGTCTGACTGGTTCAAGAACCTGGATTCCACCCCCGGCGAAATGATTGTCGCGAACCGCGATTTGCGCAACTGGTCGCAGGTCACTCTCGCCGAGAAACTTGGAATTCAGGTCCAGAACCTCTGCGCCATGGAAAACGGACGCAGGGCGGTATCCCGAAAGATGGCGGTAAAGCTCGGCGAAATCTTCGGAACGGATCCCGCAGCCTTCTTTGATTTTAGTAAGTAAAGGGGAAGCCTTCCCTATGATGGATTTTTGCTAGGAATTCATCCATCCTTTGATGAATTTTTCGGCATCTGCGGCTTTTGCTCCGTTTTTGATTTCGGAGATGGCTTTGGAGAGTTCGGCGTATATGACATGAGAACTCCATAGACAAATGTCTGCGAACAAATATACTTTAATTGCTATGTCAGATTATGACAAAATCGGGCGTTTTCAGTGTGTTTGGTCACGGGGTGGTCAAGGAAACGGGTGCCCTTCCTGGACAAAAGACAATTCGGACACCCCAGAAGGAAGATCACCTATATTATTATTAAGGGCCGATACCAAGTCTTCTATCTTTACTGATTCAACAACCGATACAAAAGATTCAAGGTAGCTACTATAGATACCCTCAATCTTCGTTTTAATAGTATCACCGGCGTTCGAAATCAGCTCCGAAGCGGAGTCCAGTTTAGAATCGAGGCCGAGGCTCGATAAATCCAAATTGGAAATCGAACTGATGCTGTTGTCGACAACCGTAGAAATGCTTTCTATCTGGTTGCCGAATTCCTCCAGATTGACATCCGCATCCATCATCAGGCGCGGTTCAAGCGATTCAGTAGCGTGCAAGTGAGTGTCGCGACAAAACGCTTGCGTTTTGGCATGACCGAACGCAGCCGTAGACGCCTTTAGGCGTCCATCTTGTAGTTGTTACGAGTGTTTTTCTTCTTGTTGACCTTTTTGACGCCGATGGCGTCCGCGGCGTCACTCGGTCATATAATCAAACAAGTTTGATTATGCGACACTCGTTTAGCACGCTTTTGGACATACGAACCCCAATGGGCTGTTCAAGACAGCCCTGTTTATTTTGTTAAAATTGTTTGTTTGGATTAACGGTTATTCAACCATCACACAGCGAACAGAGAAACCATCTAATTTTGTATAATTAAAGGTATTTGCATCTATCGTTGTGGCTGTACTACTTGTTGATGCGGCTCCAGGATAGCTAGCATTATTTTTTTCGACCTCGATTGGATAATACCAAAAGCAAGCATCATTCAAAAGATTAAACCCACCCTCACTACGAGAGTATCTATCTCCAGCACCAACAAGGCTATAGCCTGTCGTGTTATACCCTCCAAAGCCAAAGGTTGAACGGAGTCCTTCTATTCCATGAGTATTTCCATCACTATGCAAAATGATGTAAAAATCATTATACGTCAGCAAGCGCCATCCGTCAGGGCAGATTCCCTGGTGGTTCGGCTTGATCTGGTCAGCGCAGCTCTTGGTGTTGCATTCGCTGGGCAGTTGCATCATTTCGGCCCACTGGTATAGGCCGCCGAACTCGTCGCACTTGGTGGTATCGTTGTTATAGCAATAGCGCTCTATCTTGGTGTCGTCATTCTGGTCCTGGTCGCCAGACACATCGGCACCGACATTCAGGTTTTCCGCCATCACGGTCACAGAAGCCACATTGTCCGCAGTATCTCTTCCCATTATCGTTATGTAGTAATAGCTGCGACCATTGCGAGAATCCGTAAATGTTTTATAACCACCATCCAGTTTTTGCCAGCCAAGGGTCTTCGAGTGGTCAAACGGCACATACTCACTGCTGCTCGACACCGACGAGGAACTCGATTTCGCGCTCGATGAAGACTTCACCGAACTGCTACTCGACAGATCCTCGACCGGAGCCGAGGATGACGAACGCACGGAACTGCTCGAAGCGACGCTGGATGACGAACGCACCGAGCTGCTTGACTTCGGTGCAACGCTGGAAGAAGACGACTTCGCATTGACACTCGAAGATGACTTCGCGCTGGACGAAGAGTTCGACTTTACAGAACTGCTGCTGGCATCGTCGCAGTCCTCGCAGACGCTCGACGAGGAATCTTCCCCGGGCCGCACGAAACTGCTCTCGTCGTCATCACAGGCGGCAAGCGCAAGCGTCAATGCAAGAGCAAACACAAGACGCACAGATCCTCGCCTGCACGAGGATGACTGCAGAAATGCGGTTACCACATGACCAAATGGCGCTTTTCTAATGATAGACATACTCTTCGTTCCTTCTATCCCCAAAAATAGTAAAAATTTTGAACAAATTCCTCCGAGTCTGCATTCCGGGGGTTGCCGCACCCGCTCGAGAGGGGGGCGAAAGACTCGCCCTGGACCCTATCGCTGCGCTCCAGGGTGACAGAAGGGCGAGGTTGCAGCCAGGGGGAGGTGTCCCCCTTTACTCCCTATAATTTTTACATGAAATTCACTTCCTTCTTCCGACTTCCAACTTCCGACTTTCCTATATTTTCTACGCAAAAATTTTTAACAAGGATATTGTTATGGCAAAGATTGCTATTCTCGGTTACGGAAACCTGGGTCGCGGTGTGGAATGCGCCGTGAAGCAGGCTCCGGATATGGAACTCGTCGCCGTTTTCACGCGTCGTGACCCCTCTACGGTCAAGATCCAGACGGCGGGCGTTCCGGTGCTGAACGTCTCTGAAATGGAAGCCTGGAAAGGCAAGGTGGACCTGCTCATCATCTGTGGCGGCTCCGCTACGGATCTGCCGGTGCTCACCCCGAAGTACGCCGCCATGTTCAACGTAATCGATTCCTTCGACACGCACGCCAAGATCCCGCAGCATTTCGCCGCTGTTGACGCTGCCGCCAAGTCTGCCGGCAACATCGCGATGATTTCTGTGGGTTGGGACCCGGGCATGTTCAGCCTGAACCGCGTGTACGCCCAGTCTATTCTCCCGGAAGGCAAGGACTACACGTTCTGGGGCAAGGGTGTTAGCCAGGGCCACAGCGACGCTGTCCGCCGCATCAAGGGCGTGAAGAACGCAAAGCAGTACACCTGCCCGGTGGAAGCGGCTCTCGAAGCCGTGCGTAGCGGTTCCATGCCGGAACTCACCACGCGCCAGAAGCACACGCGTCTCGTTTACGTGGTTGCCGAAGAAGGTGCCGACAAGGCCTACATCGAGAACGCCATCAAGACGATGCCGAACTACTTCGATGAATACGACACCACGGTCAACTTCATCAGCGAAGAAGAATTCAACAAGAACCACAGCGGCCTTGCTCATGGTGGTTTCGTGATTCGTACCGGCAAGACCGGCATGAACAAGGAACACACCCACGTGATTGAATACAGCCTCAAACTCGATTCCAACCCGGAATTCACGACGAGCGTCCTCGTGGCTTACGCCCGCGCGGCTCTGCGTATGAAGGCTAACGGAGTGACCGGTTGCAAGACCGTTCTCGACGTGCCGCCTGCATACCTCAGCACCCTGAGCGACGACGACCTGAGAGCGCACTGCTTGTAATGCGACGAAGTGTCATCCTGAGCTAAACGAAACTTAGAACTTTAGTTCTCTAGTTGAGTTATGCCCTTTGGGTAGAAGGCGCAATGCGCCGAAGTCGATATACGAAACTTGGCAACTTGTTGCCTTAGTTGAGTTAGGTTCGAAGGAGCAGGATCTAGAAAATGTCCCGCCATCGGCGGGCTTTTTCATTTGAAAATCACTAAAAAATGTGTTTTGAACGGACTAAATGCGTGGGTGTGCGAATTTAGTCTGTAAAATATTACTTTGTATGTGGTATTTTTGGCTTGTTTTGAGTGAAAAATGTTAAAAAAGAGGCTATTAGACGCTTTTAAACGTAAATTTATGTCATTTTTAGGTTAATTTGTGTGTAAAATTACGGATTAAACGATGCAAGTGGGTGATTTAGTCTGTTCAATTGCAAAAAAAGACCCCGGATTCGAATCCGGGGCCTTTTAAGTTCTAGGAGATCCCCGCCTTCGCGGGGATGACAAATGGGTACTAGCCTTCTACCTTCGGAAGCTGGGCGAGGCTCTTCGCGATGTCTTCATCCGTCGGGATGTAGTCGCTCATTTCGCCGTCGTTGAACTTCTGGTAGGCCACCATGTCGAAGTAACCCGTGCCGGTGAGGCCGAACACGATGTTCTTCGCCTCTCCGGATTCCTTGCACTTGAGGGCTTCGTCGATGGTCGCGCGGATGGCGTGGCTGGATTCCGGAGCCGGGAGGATGCCTTCGGTCTGGGCGAAGAGCTTGGCGGCTTCGAACACCTTGGTCTGTTCCACGGACGCAGCGCGGATGAGCTTCTGGTCGTAGAGTTCAGAGAGGATAGTGCTCATGCCGTGGTAGCGCAGGCCGCCGGCGTGGTTCGCAGACGGGATAAAGCTGGAACCCAGCGTGTACATCTTGGCGAGCGGGCAGACCTTGCCGGTATCGCAGAAGTCGTAGGCGTACTTGCCGCGGGTAAAGCTCGGGCAGCTTGCCGGTTCGATGGCAAGAATGTCGTAGTCGGCTTCGCCACGGAGCTTTTCGCCGACGAACGGGCTGATAAGGCCACCGAGGTTGGAACCACCGCCGGCGCAACCGATGATGAGGTCGGCCTTCACGCCGAGCTTGTCGAGGGCGGCCTTCGTTTCGAGACCGATGACGGACTGGTGCAGCAACACCTGGTTCAGCACGGAACCGAGAACGTAGCGGTAACCCGGCTGCTTCACGGCGGCTTCCACGGCTTCGGAAATAGCGCAGCCGAGGCTACCCGTGGTGCCCGGGAATTCTGCGTTAATCTTCTTGCCGATTTCGGTGGTCATGGAAGGCGACGGGGTAACGCTAGCACCGTAGGTGCGCATGACTTCGCGGCGGAACGGTTTCTGCTCGTAGGAGACCTTCACCATGTAGACCTGGCAGTCCAGTCCGAAGAAGGCGGTGGACATCGAAAGGGCGGTGCCCCACTGGCCAGCACCCGTTTCGGTGGTCACGCCCTTGAGGCCCTGCTTCTTGGCGTAGTATGCCTGCGCGATGGCGGAGTTCAGCTTGTGGGAGCCCGAGGTGTTGTTGCCTTCGAACTTGTAGTAGATGTGCGCCGGAGTGCCGAGCGCCTGTTCCAGGAAGTAGGCGCGGACGAGCGGGGAGGGGCGGTACATCTTGTAGAAAGTGAGAATATCTTCGGGAATTTCGAAGTAGGCGGTATCGTTGTCGAGTTCCTGCTTGATGAGCTCGTCGCAGAACACGGGCTGCAGGTCTTCGAAGGTCACCGGCTTGCCGGTACCGGGGTTCAGGAGCGGCGCGGGCTTCTTCTTCATGTCGGCACGCACGTTGTACCATGCCTTCGGGAGTTCGTTTTCGTCGAGGTAAGTCTTGACCGGACCATCAAGCTTGAGCGAATTTCTCATACTAATTCCTTTTTTTGAATTTTTAACGCACCAAATATACCTTAAAAAAAGAATAGTTGACAAATCAAAAAAATAAATTATCTTGAATAGACGCCCCTCTTATCCATTTTCGCTTTTCACAGGTACGATTTATGGCAATTGACAGCAGACTTTTGACAGGACAGTGCTCCTCGCTGGAGGAGAACAGGTTGGACCACACGCTTTCGGCAACGGCGAAGGTTATGCCGTTACATCCGGGCGATAAGCGCCCGAGCGTCCACCGCACTCCGTGTAAGTCAGTCCGCAGGGGCAAGTCGGGCGAAACTGCCCGCACAACTACGTGACTTTTTCACTTATTGTATAGTTCCTTTCTATAAAATCATACTATTTTTAGGGGAGTTCGTGCGGGTTGAACGTACGGGTTTAAATAGTGAGGTTTTCTATGCGTGTTTTCGTTACCGGCGGAACAGGTTTTATCGGTCACTACGTTGTAAAGGCGCTTCTTGAACGGGGGCACGATGTCGTTATCGCGACCCGCCACCCGAACAAGGTGCCTTCGCTTGCGGCAAAACCCAACGTGAGCTTTGTCGAGGCCTCGCTTACCGATTTCGACAAGATGGGCGAAGGCCTCAAGGGCTGTGACGCCTGCATCCACATTGCGCTTGGCTGGGGCGAAACCCCGAGCACCATGCTCATGAACGACACGCGCGCGACTGTAATGCTTTTGGAAATGGCGGCAAAGGCCGGTTGCAAGAAGTTCATCCAGACGAGCAGCACCGCCGCGATGGGCCGCATGCGCCCGGTGATGCGCGAAGTTACGAGCAACCTTCCGATGGACCTGTACGGTGCCACCAAGGCGGCGGGCGAGGCCTACGTGCTCGGTTTCCGCCAGGGCTACGGCAAGAACTTCCCGCATGTCACCATGCAGAGGAACATCATCCGCCCGGGCTACACCTTCGGTAACCCCGCTTTCCCCGACGGCTGTTCCCAGCCCGATCGCCGCTTCTTCGACATGGCCCGCGCCGTAAAGGATGACCGCGATATCGAGATTGTCAAGAACGACGGCACGCAGTTCATCCACGCGAGCCAGCAGGCAGAACTCTACATGAAGGTCCTCGAGAGCGACAAGAACGAGGAAATCTTCCTCGGCCTGGGCGAGGTCTGGATAAGCTGGAAGGAAATCGCAGAGATGATGATTTCCCTGAAGCCCGGCTGCAAGTCGAAGATTGTGGAGAAGGACCTCGGCTGGGGCGACGACCCGATGCTCTTTGACGTGAGCAAGATTAAGGACCAGTTTGGCCTTGCCTTCGATGCGCACGATTTTATGATGGACCACGTGAAGTGGACCTACGAGCAGGCGTAAGCTAGAACAGCATCTTCACGCCGATGGCGATTAGAATAATCCCCGCGATAATCTCGGGGATTTTCGTTTTGAAGCGCTTGGCGGCGTGCCTGCCTATCTCGTACCCGATGACGCCCATGGCAAAGCTTGCCAGTGCGATTGCGGATGTGGCAAGCGCCATGTTCGCATTTATGAACGCGAAGGAAATCCCTACGGCAAAGGCGTCGATGCTTGTCGCCACCGAAAGGAGCAATATGTTTGCGATGGTGAGGTTCTTTGCGGCAATTTTTTCGCCTTCTTCTTCGCCGCTGTCCCCGCGGATTGCGCCCCATATCATGCGGCCACCCAGAATGCAGAGGATGGTGCAGGCGATGGGCGTGCCTACGGAACTGAACCAGCGTTCGGCGAAGCTCCCGAGAAAGTACCCGAGGAGAGTCATGACGCCCTGGAATACGCCGAAACTCACGGCCTGGAGCATCGCACGGCTATAGCGGATGCCCGACTTGGAAAGCCCGGTGGCAATGGCGACGGCGAAGCAGTCCATGGCCTCGACGATGGCGATAACTATGATTTCTACGATTCCCATTTTTCGACGGTCACTTCGCGGACGTTTTCCGAGACAATCTCGATGTTAATCTTATACGTGACATCTGCGGTCTGGTCCTCGAGCCTTTCGGGCCATTCGATAAGCGTGATTCCCCTGGAAAGGTAGTCGTGGTCGAATCCGACCTCGTACAGTTCCGCACCCGGTTCCAGGCGGTAAAGGTCGAAGTGGAAGAGTGGCGGGTCGTTCGGGTATTCGTGCAGAATGGTGTAGGTGGGGGAGCAGACCGAGCCTTCGAACCCGAGGCCCTTGCATATCCCGCGGCTCATCACCGTCTTGCCCGCGCCGAGGTTCCCGTACAGCGCGACCATGTCACCCGGCTTGAGCGACTTCCCGAATTCCACAGCCCAGTTGTACGTCTCTTCTTCGCTGTTAAAAATCATTACATCCTTCCCGCAACAAACATCTCGCAACCCGCAATAAACATCTCGTAACCCGCAACACTAATAACCAATAACTAATGACTAATGACTAATGACTAATGACTAATGACTAATGACCAACTACAACTTGTCTTTAAACTGTTCGTACGTGAACTTGTGCAGCAGGTGGAACTTGCCATCCATGTCGAACTTGCCGATGCTCGGGTGCCTTACCCCGTTGAAGAATGTAGTCTTCACCATGGTGTAGTGAATCATGTCCTCGAAGATAATCTTGTCGCCCACCTGGAGAGGCTTGTCGAAGGAGAAATCCCCGAGCTGGTCGCCCGCAAGGCACGAACATCCTGTTAACTTGTATGTAAACGCCTTCTCGCCGGGCATCCCGGAGCCCGTAACGGCGGGCCTGTAGGGCATTTCGAGGCAGTCCGGCATGTGCGCGCTGATGGACACGTTCAGGATGGCGATATCGACTTCGTTGTGCACGATATCCTCGACCGTCGTCACCAGTTCGCCGGTCTGCCAGCCGACCGCTTCCCCCGGTTCCATGATAACCTCGACTCCAGGATGGCGTTCCATGAACCCCTTGAGGATGCGCACGAGGTCGTCCCTGTGGTAATCCTTGCGGGTAATGTGGTGGCCGCCGCCGAAGTTCACCCACTTCATGCGGTCGATGTATTTGCCGAAGTGCTTCTCGAAAGCGGCGAGCACGCCTTCGAGCGCGTCGGCGTCCTGCTCGCACAGGGCATGGAAGTGCAGCCCCTCGATCCCGTCCAGCAGTTCGGGCTTGAATTCGGCTTCGGTCACCCCGAGTCTCGAGTGCTTGCCGCACGGGTTGTAGATATCGGTCTCGACTGTGGAAAATTCCGGGTTTACGCGTATGCCCGCGCTGACGCCCGCCTTGAGGGTCTTTTCCTTGAACCGCGCCCACTGGCTAAAACTGTTGAAACTGATGTGGTCGGCAAGCGAGAGAATCTCGTCGATTTCGTCGTCGGAATACACCGGCGCGAACACGTGCACCTGCTTGTTCATTTCCTCGCGGGCGAGGCGCGCCTCGTTCAGGCTCGAGGCCGTGGCTCCGGCAAGGTACTTCCCGATGAGGGGGAATGACCGCCAGAAACTGTACCCCTTGAGGGCGCAGATGATGTGGACTCCGGTCTTTTTCTGGATATCGTCCAGAATTTCCATGTTTTTTACGAGTCTTTTTTCGTCCAGGACGAAGCAGGGGCTGGGTACTTGGGTGTAATCGAGCATGCCACAAATATAAAATTGTTGCCTTATTTTGTGTAGTATGCTTTTTTATGCCGTTTTTTTGTGATTTTGGTGGTCATTTTTCCAAACCTTTAACTAAATTTAAAGCGATGATTTTGTCTATACATAAGTGCTTTTTCGCAGCGTTCGTATCCCTTGCTTTTGCCGGGGTGTCTTTTGCTCAACAACCTGTCGATTCTGTCGTCGCATCCCGTGGGGCGCAGGCGACCCTCGACGAAATGATTCAGCACAAGCTGGATTCCTTGAACTCCGCTAACCAGTCCAGCGCCCCGAAGGCCAATACCGATAGCCTTGCGAAGGCGAAGGCCGACAGCGTGCGCAAGATGATCCAGGCGGGCAAGTATGTCCAGCGTGCCAAGTACGACAAGAGTAACTTCGACCACTGGAAGGTCGATACGCTTTTCCAGAAGAAGGTCAAGGACCAGGTCAACGGCGTGTGGCGTACTCCTATCGTTGCCCACGGCCATGCCTTCCGCGATGCCGAACTCCAGTTCAACATGAACGATACGCTTACGGGTGCCACACGCACCTATGCGTCCGCCGACCGCTACCAGAAGACGGGTGACTACGCCTACAAGGCCCGTTACCGCTTCGACAACGATTCTTCCATGGTGACCCGCGAAGTCTTCCGCGACCGTCAGGTCATCCGCTGGGACTACGTGACCTTCAAGATTGCGGGCGATACGCTCAAGCACAACCTGAAAAAGCTCGAGTTCCGCGACCTGAACGACAACTGGCTCAACGCTCTCCAGGGCTTCGAGAACGTTCCTCCCGAGAACTACATTCGCGACCAGAAGGAAACCGAAAAGCTCAAGAAGCAGGACCAGGCTAGCGCCAAATCCAAGAAATAAGGACCGCTCATGCGGCGTAACCTGATTTGTTTCGGAACGCTATTTATTGGCGTTCTGGTTCTTTTTGTTTGGACCTTGGTGTCCGGTCCGGTCGACGTTTCCCTTTCCGACCTTGCCGTTGCGCTGTTTAGCCCCGACAGGGCGGAACCCTTCCATGCAAAAATCCTGTGGGAACTGCGGTTCCCGCGGGCGCTCGCAGCCGTACTTGCGGGTGCGTCGCTCTCCGTTTCGGGCCTCTGCCTGCAGACCGTTTTCCGTAACCCGCTGTGCGGCCCCTACGTGCTCGGCATCAGCAGCGGGGCGAGTCTTGGGGTGGCGCTTGCCCTCCTTGCCGGTTTCGGGTTCGGCGCGTTCGGCGTGCTCGGGGCGGCATCGCTCGGGGCAATACTCGTGACGCAGGTGGTATTGGTCCTCGCCTCGAGGTTCAAGAATGCGTCGGTGCTCCTTGTGGCGGGGCTCATGGTCGGCTACTTCGTGAACGCGCTTGTGAACGTGCTCGTGGCAGGCGCCGATGCGGAAAGCCTGCAGGCCTACGTGTCGTGGGGGCTTGGCGGGTTTACGCGCCTTACGCTCCCGGCCGTTCCCGGGTTCATTGCCGCGAGTGCGGTGGGGTTTGCGCTCGTGCTTGTCTCGATGCGGTACCTGAACGTGGTCCGCATGGGCGACGACTTTGCACGCGGGCTGGGCGTTGCCGTGCACCGTTCCCGCATAATGGTGCTGCTCGGGTCGAGCATCCTCGCGGGTGCAACTACCGCCTACTGCGGCCCCGTGGCGTTTATCGGTATCGCCGTCCCGCACCTGGCCTTCATGGTTTTCCGCACCACGAACCACCGCATTCTTTTGCCGGGTGTTTCGCTGTGCGGTGCGTTCCTCGCGCTGCTCGCGGGCCTGTTCCCGGTATCTATCCCGCTCAATGCGATATTGAGCATCGTAGGCGTTCCTGTTATTTTGTATGTACTCCTGAAAGGCAGTAACCGCGGAGGTGCGCTATGAGCGTGATTCTCGAGGCAAAATCCCTGCAGTTCGGGTATGCGGCGGGCCAGCCGTTTTCGCGTGCTTTCGACTTCGCGCTCGATGCGGGCGAGGTCGTTGCCCTGATGGGCGAGAACGGTTGCGGAAAGAGCACACTCCTCAAGACATTTGCGGGGATGCTCCGGCCGGTCGCGGGCAGTGTCGCGATACAGGGCCGCGACGTTCATGACCGCGAGAAGGGCTACACCCTGCAGGAACTCTCGAAGCAGGTCTCGCTCACGCGCATGAATATGGCTCCCCCCGACCGCATGACGGTGCAGGAATTCGTGAGTCTCGGGCGAACCCCGTATGCGGGCGTGCTCGACGGGCGTTCCGCCGAGGACGAGGCGGTTATCGAGCAATCCTTGGAATCGCTCGACGTGAAGCGCTTTGCGGGCCGTGCGGTCTGCGAACTGAGCGATGGCGAGCGCACCCGCGTGTACCTTGCCGAGGCGATTGCGCAGAGCGTGAACGTGCTCCTGCTCGACGAGCCGAATGCGTTTTTGGATATTCCCCGCAGCCACGCGCTGTTCCGTACGTTGCGTTCCCTTGCCGCCTCGCGCGGGATGGGAATTGTGGTCTCGACGCATTCGGTGGAATATGCGCTCCGGTATGCCGACCGCATCATGGTAATCGATGGTGGGGAAGTGAAAGTCGCCGCAGCAGGTTCTGCCGAACAGAGCGGCCTTCTGGACTGGGCCCGCGCGGACTAGCGCAGTTCCTTGACGTTCACGCCGAGGCGGGAAAGCCTGTTGTAGAGCGTGGTGCGCAACATCCCGAGCTTTTCGGCCGCAAGGCTGACCGACCCGCCGCATTCGTGAATCTTCGATTTCAGGAAGGCGATTTCTTGCTGTTGCTGCATTTGCTGGAACGCATCGTAGCTCTTGATGCCCGTAGTGGCGATGCCCTGGCTTTGGTATTGCGGGTGCGAGGCCATTTCCTCGATTTGCAGGTCGTCTGCCGTAATGATTCCCGGATTGGTAAAGCAGAGCGTGCGCTGGATGACGTTTTCGAGCTCGCGTATGTTTCCGGGCCAGTCGTGGTTCCGCAGTTTTTCGATAGCATCGGGCGAGAGCGTGTAGGGCTCACCTGCGGGGGCGTACTGCTTTATGAAATACTTCGCGATGTCTTCTACGTCTTCCTTGCGTTCGCGGAGAGGCGAGATATGCACAGGAATCACGTTCAGGCGGTAGAACAGGTCTTCGCGGAAACGTTTCTCGAATATTTCTTCGCGCAGGTCGCGGTTCGTTGCCGCGATTATGCGCACGTCGATATGGCGGGTCTTGTTTGCGCCAATCGGGCGAATTTCCTTGTTCTGGATAACGCGCAGCAGTTTCACTTGGGCGTGCAGGGGCATGTCGCCGATTTCATCCAGGAATATGGCACCGCCGTTCGCGTCTTCAAAGAGCCCGATGCGTTCGTTCTGCGCTCCGGTAAACGCGCCCCGCGTATGCCCGAAGAGCTCGCTCTCGAATAGCGTTTCGGGAATGGCGCTGCAGTTCACCACCACGAACTTGTCGTACATGCAGGCGATTGCCTTTGCCACCAGGTCCTTGCCGACGCCGGATTCGCCCTGGATGAGCACCGGGCCCGAACTCAGGATGGCGCGTTCGACCGTCTTGCGGAGGGCCTGCATCGATTCGCTCTTGCCCACGAGGTGGCTCATGCGCTCGTTGAATATCTGCCGAGCCTTCTGGATTTCCTTGAGGCGGGCAATCTTGCTCATCAGGTGAAGCCGGAGTGATTCCACCGAGAGGAAGATGTCGTAGAGGTTGCCGGGAATGCCACCGTATTCTTCCGGGTTTTCGGCGTAGGCGAGAATCATGGTATCGGGGCTAGTCGTGCGTATGCGGGTAAGCGCCGCGGTACTTTCGCCCCCGAAGGAATCCATGTCCCAGATGACGATAGGGGAGAGCCGCGCCGGAATGGAGGTTTCGCTGTGCGTCTCTACCGAGTAGTCTACGGAAGAAAGAACGTCCTGTATGAACGAGGACGTTGCTGTATCTTGCGAGAAAAGATCAATCGAGGACATGGTTAATGGATCAGGTCACTAGTCATTGGTCAATGGTCATTGGCTTCTATAATCGCGGCTATGCCAACTAATAACTAATGACCAATGACTAACAACTAATTATTTCCCGAGTTCCTTAGAGCGTTCGGTTCCGGCGACTACGGCCTTGATGAGGCTAGAGCGGAAGGCACCCTCTTCGAGGGCGTCCACGCCTGCAATTGTCGTGCCGGCGGGCGAGCAGACCATCGCGCAGAGATCGCTCGGGCTCTTGCCCGACTGCTTCACGAGCTCGACGCTGCCTTCGATTGTCCCGAGGGCGAGCTTGAGGGCCACATCGCGGGTTAAACCGGCTTTTACGCCACCGCGGGTAAGGCCCTCGATAAACTCGAACACGTAGGCGGGGGCACTACCGGAAAGTCCGGTGACGGCGTCCATGAGGCTTTCGGCGACGCGGCAGGTAACCCCGATGTTCCCGAAGATTTCTTCGGCAGCCTTGAGGGTCGCCTCGTTGACGCCGTCCGTCGCGAGCGCGACGGTGCCCTTGCCGACAGTGAGCGGCAGGTTCGGCATCACGCGGAGCACCTGGTTCTTTGCGCCGAGAACTTCGGTGAGGTCCTTGCGGGCGACACCCGCCATGATGCTCACGAAAGTCTTGACGCCCTTGATGGCCTTGACGGCGTTCTTCCATTCCGGAGCGACGAGCTTGAAAATCTGCGGCTTGACGCAGAGGAAGGTAATGTCTGCCTTCTTGACGCCTTCCGCGAAGTTCTTCACGCGGACGCAGCCGAGTGCGCTTACCGCAGCCGCGGCAGCATCGCTCGGGTCAAAGAAGAAGATGGACTTGGGGTCAACTTTCGCATTCAGGAGCCCGCGCAGGATTGCGCCGCCCATGTTGCCCGTGCCCGCAAAGAAAATTTTCTGGTTCATAACCTTAATCCTTATATAAAATCATCCATTATCAATCATCAATTATCAATTAATTATCATCCATTCATGGACGTGAGGAAGTCGCGGTTCGTCTCGAACATCTTGAGCTTGTCGCGCATGAATTCCATGATTTCGACGGTAGTCATATCCTGCAGGTAGCGGCGCAGCACCCAGACGCGGCGCAGTTCCTCGTCGCTAAGCAACAACTCTTCCTTGCGGGTACCGGACTTGAAGATATCGATGGCCGGCCAGATGCGCTTTTCGGCGATGCGGCGGTCGAGCACGAGTTCCATGTTGCCCGTACCCTTGAATTCTTCGAAAATCACTTCGTCCATGCGGCTACCGGTCTCGATGAGGGCCGTTCCGATGATGGTGAGGGAGCCGCCGTTCTCGATCTTGCGGGCAGCACCGAAGAAGCGCTTGGGGCGCTGCATGGCGTTCGCGTCCACACCGCCGGAGAGAATCTTGCCGGAATGCGGAATTACGACGTTGTTCGCGCGGGCGAAACGCGTGATGGAGTCAAGCAAGATCACCACGTCGTTGCCGTGTTCCACGAGGCGCTTTGCCTTCTCGAGGACCATGTCGGCCACCTTAATGTGGCGCTCGGGAGGTTCGTCGAACGTGGAGGCGAGCACTTCGGCCTGGATGTTCTTGCCGGCGTTCACCGCATCGTTCTTGAGGCGGTCGATGAGCTTCCTCATTTCGGTAACTTCTTCGGGGCGTTCGTCGATCAGGAGTACCATGAGCTTCACTTCGGGGTGGTTCACGGTGAGCGCCTGCGTCACATTCTGGAGGAGGACCGTCTTACCGGTGCGTGGGGGAGCGAGGATAATGCTACGCTGGCCCTTGCCGATGGGGGTAAAGAGGTTCATGATGCGTGTGCTGTACTCGTCCTTCTTCCATTCCAGATTGAGTTTTTCGATCGGGTGGATGGGGGTGAGGTATTCGAATGCGACGCGGCGCTTCGTCTTCTCGGGAGGTTCGAAGTTCACCGTGTCGATGCGCATCAGGGCAAAGTACTTCTCGCCTTCGCGCGGCTGGCGCACCTGGCCCGTGATGGTGTCGCCCATCTTGAGGTCGTAGCGGCGGATGATGTTGCGGCTAATGTAGATGTCATCGGGGCCGGCGAGGTAGTTGTGGTCGGGGTTACGCAGGAATCCGTGGCCGCCTTCCGGAATAATCTCGAGCACGCCTTCCGTGTAGATGGGGGTCTCCTCGCCACCGGTAGAAGAAAGGATGCTGTAGACGAGCGCCTGCTTGCGCATCTTCTTGCAGTCTTCGATGCCGAGTTCTTCGGCACGCTGCTGCAGTTCGAACATCGGGAGCCCGCGGAGTTCGCGCCACTTTGCCTTTGCGGCCGCCACTACTTCGGGAGGCGGCGGGGGCAGCTGGATGCTCTCGTCGATAAAGTCGTCTTGCGGGAGGTTCCTGTTGTGGCGGTTCTTGTTCTTGTTGAACTTGTTGAACTTGCCATTGTTGTTGAACTTGCCGTTGTTATTGTAGTTCCCGTTATTGTTGAACTTCCCGCCGTTCTGTCCGTTGTTTTGGCCATTATTCTGACCGTTATTCTGGCCATTGTTCTGCGGGTTGTTCTGGCCGCCCTGCTGCTGGGCCTGCTTGTTTTCGCCGTTCTGCGGGGCATCTGCCGGGGCTGCGGGCGCATTGTTCTGCGGGGCGCTTTCACTAGACGGTTCGGCCTGAGCCTTTGTTTCTGCCTGGACCGGATTATCGTTCTTTTCCGTACGTTCCTTTTTTACCGGAGCAGCTTCCTGTGCGGGGGCTTCGGCAGCCACGTTGGGGGCATCGTCTCCCTTGGCCTTCTTGGCGGGGCGTCCACGGCGCTTGGGGGCACTTTCTGCCGCGTCTACGCCCGGAATGGGGGCAGCGAGGTCGCCAAGTTTTTCATAGTCGATAGATTTGTCCAGGTCGATGGTATCGGAAAGTAATTTCGGTTCGTCTTGAACCTTCTTTGTTCTAGGCACTCTACGTTCCTTTGTCTAGTTGTTTTTATGGGAAATTGTGAAATGATAAACTGTTTAACGAGAAAAAAGGGAGATAAAAATCCCTTTGCTGAAATATTTATGGGAATATTCGATTCCCTCGGGAATCACGTATAAAATATAAAAAATTGAAAAGTCTGTCAAAAAAATTGCCTTCTGTGCGGTATTTTTTTTGTAAAATCGTCAAGTTTTCAAGAAATTCCATAAAAAACACAATTTTTGCTCCAGAATGTCAGTAAATTGACACCTTGAAAAAACTATATTGGGGTCGTGGATTCATTAAACCGCGTATTTATTGCTTTGGGTTCAAATCTCGCTCCCCGGTATGCAAGACTTGCCGAGGGGCGCGATATGCTGTCCCGTATTTCTTCGGGAGGCTGGCTCGAAAGTCCCATATACGAAACTCCGCCTGTAGGCCCAGAAGGCCAGGGCCCGTACTTTAACCAGGTGGTGAGTTTCTGGTACGACGGTGAACCGAAGCGCCTGCTCCATTACCTGAAGGGTGCGGAACTCGTGCTCGGGCGTAAACCCCGCGGGCACTGGAATTCACGCGAAATCGATTTGGACCTGCTCTATTTCGGGAACAGGGTCATGGCTGGCCGACCGACCATCCCGCATGTAGAAATCCCCAATAGACAGTTTGTGCTTGTACCGTTGAACGACATCGCACCCGACTGGGTGGACCCGTTGAGCAACGTTACCGTGAAGGACTTGCTTGCGCAGCTTTTGGAAAAGGAATCGAAGATTCCGTTCCGGACCATAACCGCGGAGGAACCCTAATGCTGACCGAAAAAGGTGTACATTTTCTCGCCATAGAAGGCGTCATCGGGGCAGGGAAGACCTCCCTCGCGCGGATTATCGCCGAACGCTGGAACGGACTCTGCATCGAGGAAAACTTCGACGAGAACCCGTTCCTCGAGAAGTTCTACGAGAATCCGGAGCCCTACGCGTTCCAGACCCAGCTGTTCTTCTTGCTCGACCGCCACAAGCAGTTGCAGAACTACGCCATGCAGAGCGACCTGTTCCACGACCTTATCGTGAGCGACTACACCTACGACAAGGACGCCATCTTTGCGGCCCAGAACCTTTCGGACAGCGAGTTCGCGATGTACGAGCAGATATCCAGGACGCTCGACCGCGACGTGCCGAGGCCCGATCTGGTGGTTTACCTGCAGGCGAGCATCCCCACGCTGTTAAACCGCATCAAGATGCGCGGCCGCCCGATGGAAAGGAACATCGAGGGCAACTACTTGAAAGATCTCCAGAGCAGGTTCGACCTGCATTTCTGGCATTACCCGTACGCGCCGGTGCTTATCATTAACACCGACCACATAGACTTTGTCCACAACGAGAACCATCTGAAGCTTGTTTTAGATGCTATCGCAGCCTGCCCACAGCAGACGACTTACTTTGTCCCAGAAGGAAATTAAGAAGGTTATATGCAAATCATCAAGTCAATCGAATCTCTGCGCGAAACACTCAAGCCGTTTCAGAAGGAGGGAAAGAAAGTCGGTCTTGTCCCTACCATGGGGGCGCTACACGATGGCCACGGTGCCCTTATCAAGGCTTCCGTGAAAGATTGCGACATTACGGTTGTCAGCGTGTTTTTGAACCCGATTCAGTTCGGCAGGAATGAGGATTTGGACAAGTACCCCAAGAGGCTCGAGGCCGATGCAAATTTTGCAGCCTCGCTCGGGGCGGATTATGTTTTTGCACCGAGTGTAGCCGAGATGTACCCGAACGGTGACCCGCTCACGATGGTCCGCGACGAGTCGCTCGAATGCCTTTACTGCGGTGCCTACAGGCCCGGGCATTTCCGCGGCGTGTTGACCGTCGTTTCCAAGCTTTTCTTGATTAGCAAGGCGAACCACGCCTATTTCGGCGAGAAGGACTACCAGCAGCTCTTCCTTATCGAGCGCATGGTGAAGGACCTGAATTTCGATATCGAGATTCACCGCGTGCCTATCGTGCGCGAATCTACGGGCCTTGCGATGTCTAGCCGCAACGAGTACCTTTCTGTTGACGAGCGCAAGCAGGCACTCGCCATTTCGCGCGGCCTGAACGAGGCGAAGGAAGCCTACCTTGCCGGCGAGAGGGGAGTGTCGAAACTCCGCGATATCGTGGTGAAGTCGATTGTGCTGAGCCGCGGCCAGGTGCAGTTCGTGGAAATCGTGAACCAGAATGACTTGCAGAAGTATTCGGGCGTGCTCAAGCCGACCGACAAGGTCGTCGTGCTCGTCGCCGCCTTCTTCGGCAAGACACGACTCATCGATAACATTGAATTCAACTGACACGCAGTGCCAGGAGGGTCTTAGGGAGGGGATGGAACCCCTCCCTAATCTTATTTAAACAAGCGCCTAATGCGGTTTAATTTTTAACCCGCGTCTCGTCGAAGGCCGCAGGGACTAACAGTCACAAGGACTTCGCAGCGCCATATTTTAAATGTTTGCCGCTATAAGCGTCAAGAAACCATAGGCGTTTTTGTTTTTTTTGCGTAGAGGATTGCTTCGCAAAGTGAACACTGGAACGAAGTGATTGTGTGAGCGTGCGAAGTAATCCTTGAAGCAAACTAACTATTTACTTGTCGCGGTAAACACACCGTCCCATTCCTCGCCAGGCTTGACGGGCGGGTTTTCCTTGTACGTCTTGCAGCGCTCGATATACACGAGGCTCGGGCAGCTCTTGCTTCCCGGGTCGCGTTCGGGCAGGTGCGGCTCGTAATCCAGGCACTGCGTAAACAGTTCGATGGCCTTGTCCCATTCCATGGCGAGGTATGCCGCACGTGCCTGTTCCCAGATTTCCACGAGCTTGAGGAGCGTTTCCTCGTTCTCGCAGCCGGTCTTGGAGAGCAATTCGAACGTCTTGACGGGCTGGCTCTTGCCCACCACGCGGATGGTGTCGAGCGAGCGGTAAATAAACAGGCCCGGTTCCAGGTGCTTCTGCGTGTCTTCACTAATTTGTATGTACGCGCCGTACTGCTTGGCCGCACTCTCGAGTCGTGCGGCAAGGTTCACGGCGTCGCCCATCATGGTGTAGTTCTTGCGCATGGTAGAACCCATGTTACCCGTCACTATGTCGCCCGAGTTGATACCGATGCGCATGTGCATATCGTGCACCACCTTCGGCCACTTGTCGCCTTCGCTTGCCCATTTTTTACGGAGCTTCATGAGTTTGCTCTGCATGTCGCAGGCGGCGCTACAGGCGCTCTGGGCGTGGTTCTCGAGGGGCATCGGTGCACCGAAGAACGCAATGATGGCGTCACCTTCGTACTTGTCTAGCGTACCCTTGTTGCTCAGTAGCGTGTCTGTCATTGCTGTGAGGTATTCGTTCAACAGGTCCACGAGTCGGCTCGGGTCGCCAATCTTTTCGGAGAACGTGGAGAAGCTTGCGATATCGGTAAAGTATGCGGTGATGTTCGATTTTTCGCCACCGAGGGTCGGCATAATCTCGTTGTTCACCATTTCATCGATCAGTTCAGGCGAAATATACTGCTTGAACGCGTTGTCGAGGAATCGCTTTTCCTTGTTTTCGTAGTAGAACTGCACAATCAATGCGGCAATGTTCGTGAGCAGCATGGCAAGCAGTTGCTTGGAAACGCCGATGTAGAGGCCGTCCTGGAAGTAGCGGAACGCGATGAATGCATACAGGCCCATGAGAATCATCGAAATTGCAATCGATATGTAGCTCTTGATGAAGAGGCCGAGCAACATGCAGAGGATGGCGAGCAGGATTACAATGACCTGCTGGTGCCTTTCGGCGAGGTTCACGATATAGTTGTCGTTCAGGATATTCTGGATGATAGTCGCGTGTATGAGCACCGCCGGGTTGTTTTCTTCGTGAGGACCCGGCACAAAGTCGAACAGGGCCGGAGCGGCAGAACCGAGGATGAAAACCTTGCCCTGGAACATCGCCTGGTCGTGACGGTTCATGGTCACGTCGTAGTAGGAGAGGTGCTGGAACGGGCGGCTTTCCTTGTCGGTATTGAAACGCCCGATATAGTTCACGAGGTAGCGGCCGTAGTTGTCGATAGGCACGCGCTTTACGGGGCCAAAGCGGAATTCTTCGCCGGACTTCAGGTTGTCCACCTTCTCGTTCGGGGCGTTCATAATATCGCGGATGACCTTGTCGGTCAGGATGACGAGGCTAGATTTCCATTTCTTTTCGGCCTTGTCGTAGCGCACGTCCATGTCGATGGAAAGGTGCTTGGGTTCGTTTTCGGGGAGAACCTTGAGAGAATCCCTGAAGAACCGCAGCGTGTTGAGCGTGGAGGGGACTATGTTGAATTCCTCCTCGCTTTTTGCGTCGGTCACGAGGAACAGATTGTTGATTTCTGCATCTTCCTCGCGGGTAATGGTAACCCCTTCGAACACTTCGAGCGATTCGCCTTCCGGAATGGCGAGGAGGGAATCCCCGTCAATCTTGTCGGCAATATTCAAAAGCAGTTCAGAAACGTCCTCGTCGAGCGCCTGCCCGTCAAAGAGCGAAATCTGGATTTTCCCGTCGCTGTTCTTTTTCGCGATAAGTTTCTTGGAAATATCGATGATTTCGTCTGTCGCAATCTGCTGGGCGTCCTTGTTCTTGAGGAACTTGCGCAGTTCGGTGAACATCGGGTAACTGAACTGCGGGAAAGTCGTGTGGAATATGCCCGTGGAATCGCGGTAGATGCCGAAGGGCTTGCCGAGCTCGATGTATTGCCCCATCTTGATTTTAACGTCTTTCGGGTCGAGGTGGAACAGGTGCATCACCGTCATGAGCGACATGGTGGAGTACACGCGGCTCGGGACATCGGGATAGGCGTAGGGGTTCGGGAAGCGGTAGAGCATCGACACGTGACGCACCACGCCGTCATCGTCGGGGTAGGCGTTCACGGAACCCATGCGGGCGCCGGCCCGGGCAAGTTCGGGATAGATGTTGTCGAGGAGCGTCTTGGGTTCAACGTGGGTGATGGAATCAACCTGCGAGTTGTCGAACGTGGAACTGAACCCGAGTTCCTCGGCGCGCTCGTAGGTGGCAAGCTTTTCCCATACGGACTTGTGGCTGAACGAGGTCGAGTCGTCCATCATGAAGCACACGATGGCGTTCCCGCTCTCCTTGATGTCCTTGATCATGAGGGAGTCGAAGTTGTAATGCGAACGGATGTCCGAAAACAGCGTGTCCCAGGGCTTTGTGGAATCGAGAGAGTTCAAGATGCCAATCGTCTGCTCGGCTTTTTTTTGCCCGAAGTCCGCGCTCTTGAACAGAATATCGAAGCCGATTGCCGACGCTCCGCCCTCGCTCAGGTTCTTGATGACGTTTGCATGGATGGAACGGTCCCACTCGTTGTAGTTGCCCAGTTTCGTAAGCGCGTTCTCGTCGATATCGACAATCATGATGTTGGGCTCAAAGCTGTGGCTCATCGAGACCTTGCCATCCTTTTCCAGCTTTTCGAATGTCTTGCCGGTCTTTATCTTGAAGAACTGGTCGTAGAAGATGTTCTCCATGTCCTGCGCCGCCGTCTTCGTGACGTCGATGTAGGGGTCCTGCGAATTTCCGAGGAGGAGAATGAGAAAGACAAGTATACTTGTAATCGCCGTACCGACGAGAATCTTCTTAATCTTTTTCAATATTTTTTTATTCATGTAATCAAGTATAACAAAAGAATAAAATGTATATTTCCGAAGGTATTGCCCCAGGAGCGCATTTTGGCTGCACAAAAAAAGAAATCTTCTAAAAAAATAAGTACAAAATCAAAGGGAAAGTCCCCTGTAGAGCCCGAAACCCCGTTTATCGCCCTGCTTGCGGGCTGGTTCTTGGTTGCTTTTGGCGTAATCCTCTTGCTCGGGTGCGTCAGTTCGGTGTATAGCGGCTCGGACGGGAACTGGCTTGGCCCCTATCTCGGCAAGCTGATTCCCGACTTTTTCTGTTTCGTTTTCGGCAAGCTCCCGGTTGTAGCCTTTATTGCAGGCCTTGTGCTTTGGGGACTCTTCGTCGCCATCCGTTCCGTGCGCCCGCATATACTGAGTTTCGCGATTGGCTGCACCCTGCTTACGCTCGACCTTTCGTGTCTCATGGCGCTCAAAACCTACGGCCTGGCTCAAGTCGGCCGCGATGTGATGATGATGAACGGCGGCATCGTGGGTCAGTTCTTCTGCCAGAACATCGCCATTCCCGTGTTCGGGAAGGTCTCGTTCGTGGCTCCGCTCCTTCTGCTCCTTACGGTGCTCGTGCTCATTCTTGTGCTCTCGTTCGGGCTTCGTCCGCGCCACTTTGCGTTTATCGCAAGCGGGACGCGCTGGTTTGTGGGCCTGTTCCGCAAAAAGCAGGAAGAAGGCGAGGATGGCGACGAGCCGGAAGAAACCGACGTGGAACCCTCGAAGCCTCTGCGCCGCGGGATTTCACTGATAGACGACGACACGCTCTTCCGTGAACCCGACGGCTACAAGATCAAGCGCCGCGGTGAACTGAAGCCCTTTAGCGCACGCAAGAACTGGATGGATTCTCCCTTGATGGATCGCGGGGACGAGGCCGGTTCGGGCGAAACGACAATTGCACCGATGATGAATGCTACGATGCCGGCAGCACCCGCAAGGACCATGGCTCCGGCAGAAACGGCCGCGCCGGACCTGTCGGGCGAGGATCCCGAAATCTTGCGCTTGGAACAGCAACTGCGCGATAACTACCGCAACATGAGCGCCCTCGAGATCAAGGATATCAAGGACAAGATTGCGGAAATCCGCCGTGCCCGCGAAGAAATCAAGTGGGAAAACGAGCGCAAGGGCAACCTCGTGGTGAAGGGTGCCGTGCGCGGACAGCCCGGCGATGAGCCTGCAGGCCGCCCGGCTGCCGCTCCGGAAGACGCTACTGTTGCCGCGGGCGCAGCCTCCGAACCGACGCTTGTCGCGGGAGCCAGGACGACCCAGGCGAATGGAACTATCGGCGGGTTCCCGGGTAGTGAATCCCCGGATGAAGATGCGACTGCGGGTGGCTTTGATTCTCCGGCATCGGGAAGCACGGAGGGCGAATCTGCGGACGATGACACGTTTATGCCCGAGATTGTCACGAGCGACGATGTGGAACGCGACCCGACCATGGGGCAGGACCCGAGCTACGTGGCCCCGAACCAGATTGGTACATCTTCTTCGGGCAATACGACCGTGGGCGGTGCCGCGAACGGGATTCCGCAGCCTGACCCGACGGTGCATTACGACCCGTACCGCATTCCGACGGTGGACGAGATTCTCGACGCGCACGACCCGCAGCCTGCGGACTACACCGTGGAAGAACTCAATGCGATTGGCCGCATGCTCGAGGAGAAACTCGAGAACTTCAAGGTGAAGGGGAAGGTGGTCGGCTGCGAGACCGGCCCCGTGATTACGCGCTTCGAGGTGGAACCGGGCCCGGGCGTGAAGGTAAGCCAGTTCAGCGCGCTGCAAGATGACCTCGCGATGGCCCTGAAGGCGGTCTCTATCCGCATCCTCGCGCCGATTCCCGGCAAGGGCGCCGTGGGCATTGAAATCCCGAACCGCAAGATGCAGACCATCTTCGGGCGCGACATCTTCGAGAGCGAGGCGTTCAAGCCCACGCCGGACAAGATTATCATGGCCCTCGGTAAGGATATCTCCGGCGAGCCGTTTACGATGGACCTGGCGAAGGCCCCGCACCTGATGATTGCGGGCCAGACCGGTTCCGGTAAATCCGTGTGCATTAACGCCCTCATGGCGAGCATGCTTTTGAGCAAGACCCCCGACGAGTTGCGCATGATTCTCGTGGACCCGAAGGCGGTGGAACTCAAGATGTACGAGAACATTCCGCACCTGCTCGCTCCCGTGATTACCAAGCCCGAAGTCGCTATCCAGGCGCTGCAATGGCTTTGCTACGAGATGGACCGCCGTACCGAAGTGCTCGCGAAGGCGAAGGTGCGTAACCTCAACGGCTTTAACGAGAAGTTCGATGCGGGCCTGCTCCCCGAAGACGTGCCCGATACGGACAGCGGCCACCGCATGGCGTTTATCGTCGTGATTATCGACGAAATGGCAGACCTCATGATGGTCGCCGGGAAGGAAATCGAGAAGAACGTTTCGAGACTCGCTGCTAAGGCGCGCGCCGTGGGTATCCACTTGGTGCTTGCAACCCAGCGCCCGTCGGTGAAGGTGATAACCGGTAACATCAAGGCGAACCTGCCGACGCGTATCAGTTTCAAGGTGGCCTCCCAGGTGGATGCGCGTACCGTGATGGACCACGCCGGTGCCGAGAAACTGCTTGGCCGCGGTGACATGCTGTTCAAGGCGGTGAATGCACCCGACCCGGTGCGCGTACACGGCGCATTCCTGAGCGACGAGGAAGCGGAAAAACTTGCCGATGCCTGTAGCAACCAGAATGTGTGTTACCCGCAGCTCGAGACCTTCGAGGTCGAGGAAGCGGGCGGGGAAGGCGATGACGAAGAAGGCAATGCCGCCATGAACGAGAAGAAGGACAAGCTCCTGTTCGAAGTGGCCAAGTGGGCCATTGAATGCGGGAACGGCCTTTCTACCTCTGCCGTCCAGCGCCACTTCAGCGTGGGTTACAGCCGTGCGGGCAAGATTGTGGACCAGCTTTACGGTATGGGCCTGTGCGCACGCAGTACAGGCAATTCCAAGCCCCGCGCGATGCTCATCGGCATGGACGAACTCATGCAACTCGAACGCTCCGGCGCATTTAGGTAGCAACTATTGACTAATGACTATTGACCAATGACTATGAAAGAATTTGCTCCCGCTAAAATCAATCTTTTTCTCGATGTCATCCGCAAGCGTGAGGACGGCTATCACGACCTGGGAACGGTTTTCCAGACGGTAGATGTCGGCGATACGCTTGAATTCAGCGCCCGCGACGACGGAGAAATCCACCTGGAGTACAGCAACCCGCAGGAATACCCCGTGGAATCGGACCTCGTGTACAAGGCGGCGGTCGCACTGCGTTCGCATGTGGGCAACAATGACCTGGGTGCGGATATCTTTTTGGACAAGATAATGCCGCTCGGTGCAGGCCTTGGCGGTGGTTCCGCCGATGCAGCAGCGGCGCTCCGCGCGCTGAACCGCCTCTGGGAGTTGCGGTTGCCGCCTGCGGAACTGGAACGCATCGGGGCAAAACTCGGGGCCGACGTCCCCTTCCTGGTCAGAGGCGGCACGGCTTTCGCCGAGGGCATCGGCGAACGTTTATCGTTTATCTCCCCGTTAGACCTGCCTGCGGGCGAGGTGTTGCTTATCGCGACCCCGCACGACAGCGTCCCCACCAAGGATGCCTATGCGGGTGTCCCCAAGTCCGGGCCTGACCGCTGGGAAGGCTACAAGCTCGCATGGGAAACTGCATCCGATGCGGAACGTTCTTTCGGCGGGCCGCTGCTCGATTCAGGCGCGTTCTTCAATGCGTTCGAGGTTTCCGTATTCCCGAAGCACCCGCTGGTAGGCGCGATGAAGGACAAGTTCTTGGACCTCGGGGCGAGGGTCGCCCTCATGAGCGGCTCCGGCGCATCTGTCTTTGGCATCTTTGCGGACAGGCAGCAGGCCGAAACCGCCGCCGAAACCCTCAAGGCATACTCCCGCTACATCGCCCTCACTAAATTCTGGCACACGTAGTGGGCTCGCGGGGGCCCCTCCCGCAAGACGTTTAAACCTTTAAAAAGGCTTTTTTCGCCCAGGAATAAACAATTTCCCTTTAAAAAAATCAATAATTTTTTTATATTTGCGCCACCATTGGGGTATCGTCAAGTGGTAAGACAACGGATTTTGATTCCGTTATTCGTTGGTTCGAATCCAGCTACCCCAATGAACTTTTTAACATTCAAACTCAAATTGGAGTAAAAAATGGAACTCACAAAACTCGCAGCAACCTCGAGAGTGCTAGGCAAGAGCCGCGACTGCGCCCGTCTCCGCAAGGAAGGCAAGATTCCGGCCGTCTATTATGGTAAGGGTCAGGAGTCTGTGAATATCAGCGTCAGCGCTATTGATGTTCGCAAGGTTCTCGCCCCGGGCAAGCGTTACACCCTTCTCGACCTCGAGATCGACGGCAAGGCCGGCAATCCCGCTGTCATCTACAACTACCAGAAGGATGCCATCACGCAGGCGATTACCCACATCGACTTCATCAAGATCAGCGACGACTCCAAGATCAAGGTCCGCGTTCCGGTGAAGCTCACCGGCCTTCCGGTCGGCGTCAAGACTCAGGGTGGCGTGTTCTCTCAGGAATCCCGCTACATCTACCTCGCCGCCAAGCCGGGCTTTATCCCGACCGTTCTCGAAATGGACATCTCCGCTTTCGAAACGAACGTGACGTTCTACGCCAAGTCCTTCAAGCTTCCGGAAGGCTGCGAACTCGCCAGCCTCCCGCGCACGGTTATCTTCACGATTACCTCCAAGTCCAAGAAGAAGGACGAAGCTGCTGAAGCCGCTCCGGCTGCCGCCGCTGCTGCCGCTCCGGCCGCTGCTGAAGAAAAGAAGTAATTCTTGCTTCACAGACAGGAACTTTGGGAGAGCGCTTGCGCTCTCCCTTATTTATATTTATAGCCATGCAAAAAACGCTCTATGACCCGATACGCAAGAAGGATGTACCCGCGACTCCCGAAGAACACGTGCGGCAGGCAACTATACGCTTCTTGCTCGATGTGGTCAAGGTTCCCGAGCACGCCATCACGGTCGAGTTCCCGCTAGGGCTTGTAGACCCTAAATCCGACGAGCGTGCCGATATCGTGGTCAACAATTTCCGCGAGGGAGCGTCCATCGACAGGCCGTGGCTCATGGTGGAATGCAAGGCTCCGGGCGAATACACCTGGCCCGAGCTGCAGGTGCAGTTGAACCGCTACCTGAAGATTCTTACGCCGAAATACGTGATGCTTGCGCTGGGCGACGCTACACGTTATTTTGTTCTAGACCCCGTGGGCAAGACTTTTAAAAGCGTGAATTCTTTACCCGAATATTCCAATTCCTAGTAAAAAAAGCACCCCGATTTGCGCTTTTTTTACTTTTTAAGTGTGCGCTACGTCACAAAAATGGGTATATTTTTCGTGTGCAGGAAATAAAAAGAATAGTTTTGTTAGGATCGCTCCTCGCCATTGCCGGGGGTATGGTTTCCTGTGAGCAAAACGAGCCTGCAAAGCAGTCTGTAGCGCAATCGCAAACGGCTGCTACCGAAAACAAGACAGAAAAAAAGCTTGTTAAGCGGGAGATTCCTTCTCCGGTTCCGCTCGTATACCGCGACGAATCTGCGTTCCATCCTGCACTGGCAGATACCGCTGCAGCAAGTCAGGATAGTGTGGTTGTTCCAGAGTCTTCGGAAACGGTCGCGACTTCCTCGTCCATCGAATCTTCTTCGAGCGAGAAGGTCGTGGTGAAAAATTCCCCGCTTGTCGAATCGTCCTCGTCGTCTGCTCCGCCTACGCCGGTGTTTTGCGAGAACGCTCCCGAAGAAATGCTCTGCGACAAGCGTGATGGACATCTCTACAGGCTGGTGCACATCGGAAGCCAAACCTGGATGGGCCAGAACCTGAACTACGCCACGCACGGCAGTTACTGCTACGAAGACAAGCACGAGAACTGCAAGGTGTTCGGAAGGCTCTACACCTGGACTTCCGCGATGGCGCTCGACAAGTCTTACGCGACGGCGTCTGCAGCAGGCGTGATAGAAAAGGAACACAGGGGCGCATGCCCGGAAGGTTTCCACATGCCTAAGGATGCCGACTTCAACACGCTTGTCTCTTACATGAAGAACAACAACCGCTTCCCCAATGAACGGAGCGGAACAGCACTGAAGATGGCGTTCTCCTGGAAATACAGCGAGGAATGGCCTGCAGGCACGGACCGCTTCGGCTTTGGCGCGATGGCATCCGGTTTCCGCAATGCGCAGGGCGTGTTCAGGGAACTCGGGCACGACGCCGACTTCTGGGTTGCAGAAGAAAGCAACAATCCTTCACATGCACCGTACTGGAACCTCTATTACGATAACGACGAGTTCCTGGGCGACTACAGCAAGAAGAAAACGTACGCCTACTCGGTGCGCTGCCTCAAGAACAAGGCTGCTGACGACAAGCCGCATACAGAACCGAACCCGGAAGCAGAAAAAGCCCCGGAAGATTCCACGGCAGAATAGTTAAGAGTAAAAAAGAACCCCGCTTCATGAGAGGCGGGGAAATTTTATTGCACCGAAGGTGAGGACTACTTCTTGGGCTCGATCTTCTCGAGACCACCCATATACGGACGCAGCACTTCAGGAATCAAGAGCGAGCCGTCCTTCTGCTGGTAGTTGTCGCAGATGCCGACCATCACGCGCGGGGTGGCGAGGCCGGAACCGTTCAGCGTGTGCACGAAGGTGTTCTTGCCGTTAATCTTCGTCTTGATGTTGGCGCGGCGTGCCTGGTAGTCTTCGAAGTTACTGCAGGAGCTGACTTCGAGCCACTTCTTTTCCACCGGGGCGTAGACTTCCAGGTCGTAGCACTTGGCGGCACCGAAACCGAGGTCACCCTTGCAGAGGGCCAGACGGTGGTAGGGGAGGCCGAGCTTTTCCAGGAGCTTTTCACCGAAGCGGGTGAGTTCCTCGTGGTCCTCGTAGCTGTGTTCCGGATGGGCAAAGTAGACCATTTCCACCTTGTTGAACTGGTGCAGGCGGAGGAGTCCGCGGGTGTCCTTGCCGTAAGAACCGGCTTCACGGCGGAAGCAGGCGGAGTAGGCGCAGATGCGCTTCGGGAGTTCGGATTCCGGAATCACTTCACCGGCATAGAGGTTCGTGAGCGGCACTTCTGCGGTCGGGATGAGGAACAGGTCGTCGTCCTTGTCGCAGCGGTACATGTCTTCTTCGAACTTCGGGAGCTGGCCCGTGCCGCGCATGGTATTGCGGGTCACAAGGTACGGAGGCGTGAATTCCTCGAAGCCGTTCTTCTGGTGTTCGTCGAGGAAGAACTGGATGAGGGCGCGTTCCAGGCGGGAACCGAGACCGCGGTAGACCGGGAAACCGCTGCCGGAAATCTTGGCGCCACGTTCAAAGTCAAAGATGCCGAGGCGTTCGCCGAGGGTCTTGTGGTCCACACGGGCAAAGTCATCGTTCTTGGTGTAGTAGTCAAACGGAATCGGGCCGTCCTTCTCCACCACGTTGTCGCTAGAGTCCTTGCCTTCCGGGGAACGCGGGGCGATGTTCGGCACGTGCATGAGCATCTCGGTCTGCTTGTAGTCCAAATCCTTGAGCTTCTTGTCGAGTTCGTCAATCTTGTCGCCGAGTGCACGCATGGCGGCCACGGCCTCGTCGGCGTTCTCGCCCTTCTTCTTGAGGTCGCCAATCTTCTTGGATTCGGCGTTGCGTTCGCTCTTGAGGCGTTCCACTTCGGTGAGGAGCGGGCGGCGTTCGTTATCGATGGCAAGAACGTCCTTCAGGCTCACCGTGGTGTACTTCTTTTCGGTTTCAGCAATGTAGTATTCCGGATTTTCGCGGATTTTCTTGATGTCAAGCATTTTATGCCTCGGATGATAAAAATTTAACAGGGGTAAAGATAGAAAATTTACTGCGGGTAGCGGCTGTATCAAACCCGCACAATCTCGTCGCAGAGGGTGCAGATTGCGCTACGGTGGGTGATGAAGATCATCGTCTTTTCGGGGAAGGCGGCAAAGAGGCGCGTGTACAGTTCGCGTTCGGTTTCTTCGTCGAGCGACGCGCTGATTTCGTCAAGCAAGAGGATGCTGCCCGGGCGGAGCAACCCGCGGGCAATCGCGATACGCTGTGCCTGGCCCTCGCTGAGGCCCGCGCCCCGCTCGCCGATTTCGGTATCGAGCCCGCGGGGGAAATCTAGCACGAAGTCTGCACAGGCGGTATGCAAAGCCGCCCTGAGTTCCTCGTCGCTTGCGCTAGGCTTTGCAAGGAGCAGGTTGTACCGGATGGAGCCGCTCATGAGCGTGTTGCCCTGCGGGACATATACGAAATTCGCCCGCGTCGCCTTGCCTGCGGGGAACTCGTTGTTGCCAGCAGGGGGCGCTGTAGGCTTGTCGCCCGAGTTTGACTGCGCCGCATATACCGAGACGTGCCCGCCGGTAGGTTCGATAAACCCGAGCATGAGCCTGAAGAGGGTCGTCTTCCCGGCGCCGGTTTCGCCCAGGAGGGCTGTCTTTGTACCCGGTTTAAAATCGTGAGTAAAGTGCGATACAATTTCGCGGTCGCCCTTCGCGTACTTGAACGTGGCATCCTCGAACCGCACCCCGGCCGCGCCGTTTAATGCCGCACCGTTTAACAGAGAACCGTTTGATACAGCGTCGTTTGATTCCTCGCCGTTCGCCGCAGGCGCGTCGCTTACCGCAAGCGCGTTGCCAGCAACATCGTCGCCTGTACGGATTTCCTCGAGCCTGTCGATACTTGCGGTGGAGTGCACGACCTGCGGGGTCATGTTGAGTAGCGTAAGAATCGGCTGCTGGATTTGCCCCACCAGCTGCAGGAACGATGTCATGACGCCGAACGTGATTACGCCGTTTCTGAGCCCGATACCGCCCCACACGAATGCCATCAGGTAGCCGATGCCGAAGGCGCACCCGAGCATGAACCGCGTGACGGTCGAGAACTTTGTCCTGCGCTGCACGCCACTCTCGAGTTCGCTCTGCATGGTGCCGAGACGCTCCGTCATCCACTGTTCGCTCCCGAGAGAGCGCAGTACCGCATTGTGTTCCACGCCTTCCTGCACATGCATCTGGATATTGCTTTCCTTCTCGCGGATATCGTGCGTCATGTTCTTGAGGCGGTGGGCGATAAACTTCCCGATGACAATCGCGAACGGCGTGAATATCACGAGCGCCCAGGCGAGTCGCGCATCGAAGAACCGCATCAGCAGGAACGCGCCCAGCAACTGCAAGCCCGTAACGACCATCTGCGGGAGCGTGTCGGCAATGACCGTCGCTACGGAATCGATGTCCTTCGTGAGGCGCGAGGTTATGTCACCGGAATGGAAGTCGTGCTCGCTAAAGAGGTGCTTCGAGAAATACCTGCCGAAGAGGTCGAGCCGGAGCGCGTTAGACTTGCGCGTGACGGTGACCGTCGTCATGTAGTAGTAGACCTGGCGGAGCAGGATTCGCCCCACGACGGTAAGCACGAGGAATGCAATCATCCACGCGATTTCGCGCGATGTTCCCGTGCGTATGGTCTCGTCGATAAATTTCTTGGAGAGCCATACCATCAATAGCCCGAGCACCACCTGGACCGAACCGATCCCGATGCGTACCAGGGCGTTTAGCCGTGTACCGCGCGTGTTGCGCCATAGCCAGGCCGCGTATTTCATTCTACGACGCCGACCTTCTTCCATTCTTCGACGATGGCGGCGACATCCGTCTTGGCCTGTTCCGCACTCACGTCGTATTCTTCGCAAAGGGCCTCGACAAGAGAATCGACGCTGAATTCGCCCGCGGCGTCTGCCTTTTTCCAAAGGAATACTGCCGTCTCGTTGAGGCACAGGAGCCGCCCGAAATCGAGAGCGCCGATACCTTCGCCCATAATCACCTGTTCGCCGCACACGTCGCGCAGCACGAATCCGCTTTTCAGTTTCATAATGCCTTTACCTTTTCTAAAATTCTATAACACAATAGTAACCATTTCCGCGCGGGCCTGAGCCTGCACCAGAGCGATGCGCGTCGCCTCGATTGTCTTGAAACGAGCGAGCGGCGTTTACCCTTGCTGTTCACGGCATAAGTGGCCTGCGCCTTGATATCCGTAACCTTGCAATGTTCAACCCCGTAGAGGTTTCCATCGCCCATGAGAATCACGCTTTCGCCGTCGATTTTCAATATGCGGTGTATGACGTAGCGGTTGCCTTCGACAAATGCAAGCACGATATCGCCGACCTGCGGGGCAATCGCCTTTTCCAGGACGACGCTTTCACGGCCACCCACGATAAACGGGAGCATGCTCCTGCCGTTCACGGGGAAGGTGACCGGGATTCCTTCCGCTACAAGCCGGATGGCTTCCGCGAGAATTTCGTCGTCCGAAACGTTCATGCTTCCTGTACCCTTATGGCGTTGTAGCTGGTATTGGCCGCATCCGCGTCGGGAAGGCATTCCAGGTACCAGGTAGGCACCCTCATCGCAAGTGCATTTTCGGTTTCGTGAAGCCCGTCGGCGATTTGCTTGTCCCAGCGCTTGCCGGAGATGCTCGGCACGAGGGCTGCATAAGCCTCTATCCCGCGTAACCGCTCAATCTTGTTGTAGGGAGCCTGGCTCAAGAGCACGATGCCCCCGAGGGCGCAAGAATCGTTCTTATAGCAGGGCGTCTTGCCGCTCCAGGGCGAACCGAACACGCGGATTTCGTTATCGAATACGCGTACCACCGGGTTGTCGTCGTTCAGGAGCACCGAACCTTCGATGTTTTCGAGCCAGAGACGCGCGTGCGTGCTCTTTCCCGTGCCGCTCTTGCCGAGGAACATGTACCCGTAGCCTTCATGCTTTATTACGGCCGAATGGAATAGAGCCGTCTTGTGGCGGGCCGTCGCAAGGGCGTAGAAAACCATCAGAGAGTTGTTTATCGAAAATTTCTGGGCGAATTCGGTGAGATAGAGCGTTCCCCGCCGGTATTCTCCTTCGCAAACAAGCGTCCCGCAAATCCTGTTCTGCAGCCTGAATTCAAATACGGCGTCGTTGCCCTGCGTGTGCCCGCAGATAATCTGCTGGCCTTCCTCGTCCTGCCTGGTCTCTTCGGTAAATGCGGGGGAGTCGCCCTTCTCGATTTTCAGGGAAAACAGCGCGGATTCGTCGCCTGCATAGGCGAACGGCGCGTAGTTGTCGAGCAGCGGGGCAATTTCGAGCCCGGATTCCAGAGTGAAAACGTGCCCTGCGACCTTGTATGAATAACATGCCATTTTCAGTGAAGCCTTTTCTTTTTAATATAAAAATGTTTTTGCCTGCAAAATATGCTACATTTGCAATATGTTCTTGTTCAACGGAAAGGTCTTTACCCGGTTGCTTGCATGTGTTAGCCTGAGCCTGCTTACGCTTGTTTTTTCGGGCTGCTACAGCTTTACGGCAAGTACGCTCCCGAGCCACATCAAGACGGTGCAGATTCACGATGTCGAAGACAAGGCCCTCGACCCGGTGCTGGCAAATGACCTGCACACGGCGGTTGTCGACATGTTCAAGAAGAACGCTGGCGGCATCCGCCTCGTGAACGAGGAGGCGAATGCCGATTTCGAGATTACGCTCCTGAGTTATGCGAACAAGCCCGAGAACTACAACAGCAACAGCGACGTGGAAACGTACCGCGTGACCATCCGCGTGAGCGTGAAGTTCTACGACAACGTGAAGGAACGCATTATCTACGAGAACAAGTCGCTCTCTGCCGACGGCGTGTACGATATCCAGAAGAACGAATCCGAAGAAAGGCACGGCCAGGCCCGCGCCATCGAGAAGCTGCAGGACCTGATTATCGCAAACGCGCTAGCCAAGTGGTAGTGCTCGCTTCTTATAAATACAAAAGCAAATACTCGCACGAAGTGATTGTGTGAGCGTGTGGGAACTCCTTCCCGCAGTTTAATATCAGAATTGATTTTCGTAGAATCCCGAAGGGACTAACAGTCACAAGGGATTCTGCAGAACCCGTCTTTTCTCAAATATCCTGCGATAAACTATTTCCGTCCGGAACAAATATCGTGGTCTTTGCGTAGAGGGGCACTTTTGCAAAGCGAACACTGGAACGAAGTGATTGTGTGAGCGTGCGAAGTGCTCCTTGAAGCAAACATTATAAACTGGTTAAATAAAATCCTTGACGAATACAGGCTTCTCGTTCAACAGGGCCTCGGTAAGCGTCGATCCCGCATACGTCAATTTTAACGAGAAGAACGGCTCGCCCCGTTCCAGCAGGGCGAGGAATATGAGGTCGCCGTCCCAGTGGGGGAGGCGAATCACGTCTTCCTTGGGCACCCACTCGAGAGTCCCCTCGTCGCATTCCTTGATTGTACCCGCAAATTCGGTTGCGGTGAACAGGTGCATGAATTCCGTTTCCTGCATGCCGTCGCTGATGAATGTCACGATACCGCGGTAGCGCGGGTGCACAAGAGTAAGTCCGGTTTCTTCCATGACCTCGCGTCGGATGCAGTCCTCGGGCGATTCCTTTTCCTCGAACTTGCCGCCGATTCCAATCCACTTGTCCTTGTTGATATCGTTCTTCTTCTTGACGCGGTGGAGCAGCAGGTACTTGCCGTCTTGCTCAATATAGCAGAGGGTCGTGTTTATCATTTCTGTTCTTCTTCGGCGTACATTATGGGGATGAGCCGCACGCCGCTCCTGTTCCAGTTCTTGAATTCTTCGCCTTGCGGGAGTTTCGCCCCGAACCCTTGCGCGTGGATGCGCTTCTTGTCGATTCCCTTCTCGATGAGGTAATCGGCAATCGCCTGCGCCTGCAGGTTCGAGACCTCTTCTCCCGCGGGGGTGCTGCACTGTATTTCGAGGTCGAACACGAACTTGCGCATCAGGTAGATAACATCGTTCAGTGCGGTGTAGCTCGAGTTCAGCAGCGTTTCGGAATTGTTCTTGAACTTCACGAGCGCGGCGATGGAGTTCAGGTTGTTCTTCGAGTTCAGCGGGCATCCGTCACGCCCGACAATCACGTTCGGGAACGTTCCCGGGCATTTGTCCATGTAGTCGTACACCTCATCGTTGTCCGAGTCAATCGGGCATCCGACAGAATCCACGGGAGCGTGTGCGGGCGAGTTCGGGCACTCGTCGAGCGCGTCAGGCACGCCGTCCTCGTCGTGGTCGCGCGGGCATCCGTTCTCGTCTACCGGGAATCCTCTAGGGGTGTCGAGGCACTTGTCCCTGCTGTCAGCGACGCCGTCGCGGTCGTTGTCGGCGGGGCAGCCGTCCTCGTCCACAGTTTCACCCTCGACGCTGTTCGGGCACATGTCGATATCGTTGGGAACGCCGTCATGGTCAAAATCGAGCGGGCATCCACGAAGGTCGACTGAGTATCCGCGCGGGGTATGCGGGCACTCGTCGCGGTCGTTCAATACGCCATCGTGGTCATCGTCGAGCGGGCAGCCGTCCTCGTCCACCTTGTCCCTCGAAAGCGAGTTCGGGCACTTGTCATGGTTGTCGTCCACGCCGTCGCCATCGCTGTCGCGCATACATCCTGTGCTATCGACAGCCGTACCCTTGGGCGTCGCCTGGCACTGGTCCAGATAGTCCGGTACGCCGTCACCGTCATTATCTACGGGGCATCCGAAATAGTCTACGGTTACGCCGCGCGGGGTCTCGGGGCAGTTGTCGAATATGTTGAGCACGCCATCCTGGTCGTTATCCACAGGGCAACCCCTGCTGTTGACCGCGACCCCCAGTTCGGTGTTCGGGCACAGGTCATGGCGGTCAATCACACCGTCATTGTCGGCATCCTTGCGGCTAAAGTCAAGCGTCTTGGTGACGGCGAGGACCATCGCGAACTCGGGCGTACCGCGAATGTTGTACTTGAGCGTCTTGTCTTCGTACCGCCGGTTTACCTCTATGCTGTTGTCGAGGTTCGCCTTGCGCACGAAGTCGAAACCCACGTCCATGCCGAGCATCAGGTTGAGCATATCGGGCAAATGAATCTTCACCGCGGGCGTCACGCGGAACACGTCGTTCATGAGTTCCTTGACGGGATTGTCGCGGAACAGCGATGTTTCTGCAGTCATCTCGAGCACGCCCGAAACCATCTTCTTCGGGAATATCTCGAACCCGGAACCCCAGACCACGGTGTAGTTCTTTGCGTTCAGCACGTGGAAGTAGCCCGCATAGCTGTTCCAGTAGACGTAGTCGAAGATGTTTACCGAAACGATTCCTTCTATGAACAAGCCCCACTTGCCTGCCGTGTAGGCGTACGAATTGTTGTTGTTGTATATGAACCACTGGTGCCTGGGCCGAAACCCGATGGATTTAGCGCCCGTGGGGAGCGTGAGGGCGCTTACGAACGCGAGATTGACCGGAACGCCCGGAATGGGGTAGGAATACTTGATTCCCGCATACAGGTCGCCTGCGCCGAAACCGTCAAGTTCCGTACCGTCGATGGTGCCCTCGTAGTAGAGGGGGAGCATGAGCGAGAGTTCCAGGTTGTCAGTCGCACCGAACCCGAGCGTAAGCGAGCCGCCCGAGGAGGGCGTGTTCTTGTCGAGCGGGTTGATGTCGGAGCCGTCGTCGATTGTGTAGCCGTTCATGGCGAGCGCATGCCCGTCGCTTATAGCCTCGTAACTGCCCGAAATAAAGAAATAACCCTGGCTCAAGGTGTTCGCGGTAGGCACGCGGACGCCCTCCATATCCTGCCCGATGCCAATTTGGGCGTACAGGATTTGGGCTATAAACAGCAGTGAGAGCAGGATTTTCTTCATAATCCTCAAAAAATTTAACTTTTTTTGATTTTTCTTGTTGCTTTTTCAAGTTTATGTATATATTTGCCTCCGTGAGTCTCGCGTCCAGACAAAAACAGAATCTTCCCGCGTGGCATAGGAAGGCACAGAAGGCTTATCGCGTGAATCGCGTGATAATCATTCTCCAGATGGTTGCCGCCCTTGTGATGTGCGGGGTTATCCTGTATGGCATGGCGCGCGTGTTAAACTGAAACAAGAGGTATTATGTTACAGTTCGCCTATCATTGTGGTCGCCGCCCTAAAGGTGATGGTTTTGATGCCCCGATGCCCTTCTCCAACGAAGAAGAAGAGGAAGAAATCGAGGAAGAGGAAGAAGTCGACGAGGAAGTGGACTTCGACCAGCCTTCCTTCAAGCGCGACCAGATCTGGTCCGATTACGCCGAAGACCTGGACTACGACCAGTGATCCGCTGGTGCTGGCCTGTTGGCTATCTTTTAGCCGTATTCGCTACATCCGTCCTGTTAGCCTGTGCTCCAAACCAGGCCGATAGCGGTTTGGCCGACGTGCAGGTGCAAGAAGCGCCTGTGAGCGATACGCTGTCTTTTGCCGAATGGTCGCTCCGGTTCAAGGTTTCCGATTCGCTTGCCATGCGCCCCTCGTGGGAAAACTACCAGTACGCATTGCAGGCGATGGACAACCAGGAATGGAACCAGGCTCGCCGTTACCTGAACCGCTCTCTCCGCAATCTTGTTACTGAACATTTCGATTCTACTTACGCGAATGTGAGCCCTAAGGAGGATTCCCTCTACAGGCTCAAGATGTCCGTGCTATTGGTGCGTGCGCTCGACGAAGTTTACCCCAACGAGGTGACGGGTGCCGACGAAGGCCCGCTCGACGGCATATTCCAGGACGAAAGCGTCCTTGCCGACAGCGCCTCCCTCACGAGCCTCGAGTACCAGCTCGATTCCCTCGACGTGAACGAGTTTACGCTCCCCATCAAGTTCAACGAGCGCGTGCTGCAGGAGGTATTCTACCTCACCTCAAAGGCAAAAAGCTTTACCGAAGGGTCGCTCAGCCGCAAGACCGCCTACGATTCGCTTGTCTACGCGAAGCTCGCCGAGCACAACATGCCCCGCGACCTCATATTCCTTTCCCTCGTGGAATCCGGCTTCAAGGTGAAGGCCTACAGCCGCGCGAAGGCTTCGGGCCTGTGGCAGTTTATCCCCGAGACGGGCAAGCGCTACGGCCTGAGCGTTGACTACTGGGTGGACATGCGCCGCAACCCGGAACTTGCTACCGAGGCCGCGCTCAACTACCTCTCTTACCTCTACAATGAATTTGGCGACTGGCTCTTGGCCATGGCTGCCTACAACTGCGGTGAAGGCCGTATCCGTCGCGAAATCCGCGAATGGAAGGCAGATTCCACTCACGATACCACGCAGGCCGTGACCTACTGGGATTTGGAACTCCCGAAGGAGACGATGCACTACGTTCCGCGTATCCTCGCGGCGATGGTCATCGGTCATTACCCGGAACAGTACGATATCAACGTGAAGCAGACGTTCCGCCCGCAGTTCGATACCGTGACGGTGTTCGACTCCTTCTCGCTCGAAGAAGTGGCGAAACTCCTGAAGGTCCCCGAAGATACTCTCCGCACGCTCAACATGGAACTCGTGATGTGGTGTACGCCGCCCAACGTGGATTCTTACCTGCTGCGCCTGCCGTTCGGCACCCGCTCTGCTTTTGTCGAGGGCTATGACCGCATGCAGAAGAACTCGTTCTCCAGCTGGCACCACCACAGGGTCAAGAAGGGCGAGAACCTGGGGGCGATTGCCAAGCAGTACGGCATTACCGTCACGGAACTCAAGCTCGCGAACAACCTCAAGAACGACCGCGTGCGCCAGGGCAAGACACTCCTGATTCCTATCAAGGTGAGCCCGAAGAAGTCATCGGGCAAGAAGCCCATGAAGGTGCGCACCTACGTGGTGGAACTGAGCGACAACCTCGCATCTATCGCCCGCCAGTTCGGCGTCTCGCAGGAATCCCTGCGCATTTGGAACCAGATGGAACCGAGCGCGGTCGTAAAGCCCGGCGATACAATTTTCGTGTCTAAGCCCGAGCTCAAGCCCGCAGACGAAGTGAAGAAGATTACCCTCAAGAAGGGGGAACGCTACGTGGTGGGGGCGGGTGATACCTACGCGAATATTGCCGAGGCACTCTCCATACCGACGCGCCTTTTGATGGAAGCGAACAGCGGGTTTATCCGCAGGCTTACCATCGGAGATTCACTCGTAATTCCGGCCTACACGCCGCCCAAGAAGCCCGCAAAGCCCGAACCGAAGGCCGATAGCAAGAAGGCTAACGAGAAGGCGGAAAAGGCGAAGAAGACATCCGAGAAGGTCGCTCCCACGAAGGGCAATACCTACGTGGTGGAATCGGGCGACAATCTCTACTACATCTCGAAGAAGTTCTCCTGCACGGTCGATGACCTGATGGCTTGGAACGGGCTAACCAACTCGAATATCCATCCGGGCGATACGCTCGTGGTTCGTGGCGCGAAGGGGGCTGCAAAACCTGCCTCGAAGGAGAATTCCGGCGCACAGGCCGAAAAATTCATCACCTACACGGTGAAGCAGGGCGATTCCTTGTTCGACATAGCCAAGAGCTACAAGACGACCAAGGAAGACATAATGAAGTGGAACGGGCTCAAGGACACAAAGATCAAGCCCGGCGATAAACTCAAGATTAAAAAGCCTTAAATTTGCGTGGGCGCCTAAACGGCGCCTTAAATTATTTAGAACAAATCTATTGTCGCGCTTACGTAGGGCTGGAGGAAGGCGTCGAAGTCAAGCATGAACTCCTCGTTTTCCTTCTTGTCCGAAATGGGCTGCTCGTAGTAGGTGTGGAAGTATTCGTGCGTATTGCGAATGCCGCCGGCGAGCGTGAAGGCATGGAACGCGACGCGCAGGCCCGCACCGTAGGTGTAGCCCCAAATAGCGGGAGCTAAGTACTTGGAATCGTTCTGGAAGAACGTCTTGCCGGTAATGCCGCCCACGAAACCGTAGAGCTTGCACATGAACTGGTAGTTGTAGCTGCTGTACAGCGGAACGCCGAAATCCACGCCAATCTGCGCGAGCGCGATGTGAATCTTGTGATGGCCCTCGATGTCGTCCTTCTCGACGGGCACGTTCCAGCCGTCATATTCGATTTCCATCGCTTCCTGTACCGCGTAGGCTTCCTTGAGGTTTCTGTCCTTGTAAGAAACACCCAGGAACTGGTAGGCGAGAATGGCATAGATGCCGACGTAGTTGTTGAAGGGGAGGATACCCGTACCGCCGAAGGTGAACGTGTTGTTGACCTCGATATTGTACTTGCGGCCGTAAACCGTGTAGTCCCAGTTCACGTTGTCCATCTTGATGTTCGTGAATTCGATGTAGGGGCCGATAGCGAAGCGTTCCTCGTATTCGTTGATGTCGCTCTTATTGTCGGCGGCCATGGAATTGTCGATAAAGACGGTGTCGGCGTTGCAAATCGCGGCTGCGCCGAGTGCTAAGGCAAAGAAAAATTTACTCATGAGTGGAAATTTAAAAAAATTTGGAAAAAAATTTTTTTTTGTGAATAAATTGGCTAAAAAAAGTGTAATTTTAGAGGTATAAGAACAAAAACACCTTTTTTGGAGTAAAAAAATGAAGAAAACCCTTCTTGGACTCTGCGGTCTCGGTCTTGCATTTTCCCTTGTCGCCTGCGGTGACGACGTAAACTTTAAGGATCCGGCCTCCGTGCAGGCCTTCCTCGCCAAAGCCGACCCCCAGGGCGTCCGCAAGGCTCTCGAAAACAACCACATCGCTTTCAATGCAAACAACTTCATCAATTACGCATTCAACAGCGATACGCTCATGATGACCGTGTTCCTGAAGGCCTCCTTCGAAATCGACGCCATTGCCGACAACGGTAACAACGCCGTGGCCATTGCCGCAAACAAGGGCAACATGATGGTGCTGAACTACCTCTTCAACAACGGCGCAAAGGCGAACGTCAAGAACAGCAACGGTGAAGCCGTGCTCGACAACGCCGTGATGATGGGCAACGCCGATGTGGTGAAGCTTCTCATTGACCAGCTCAAGAAGGAAGGCGCAGACCCGGCAAGCCTCGGCACTGCAGTGCTTATCGCCGCCAAGACAGGCAAGGTCGACATGCTCCAGGTGCTCGCCGATGCAGGCGCTCCGCTCGAGAACCGTGGCCCGGATGGCTACCTCCCGATTCACTGGACCGTGAAGAACGGCAACTACGACGCCATGATGTTCCTCATCGACAAGAAGGTGGACGTGAACGCCAAGTGCGACCAGGGCTACTCCGTACTCGACTGGGCCACGAACGAAGGCTACACCCGCCTGATTAAGGCCCTGAAGAAGGCCGGCGCAAAGAACACCGCTCAGTACTTCAAGGATTCCAAGAAGTAATCTGCGACACGGTTCCTAATCCGTTTTCTCATCCCCGCCATTATGCGGGGATCTTTGTTTTTTAGGGGCACTTTTTTGTATTTTTCGCATATGAATTTTACATTCTCGAAACTACTCGTATGTATCGGGCTTGTCGCCGTAATGGCTGGCGCCCAGGAAACGGTGGAAAGCGTACGCCGCCAGATAAAGGCGGTCGAGGCAGAAACCGCCCGCGAAAAGAACATGCACGACGCCGAAAAGAAGCGCCATGCGGAATTTGTCGAAGTCGGGCGCAAGAAGGTGCAGGCGCTCTCGAGCCAGAACAAGACGCTCAAGGCCGAAATCGATTCCCTGAAGGCGGAACTCGGGCACATTGCCGAGGTACGCCAGAAGACGATGGGTACCATCCGCTGGTACGAAAGCCGCAAGGCGAAGTACAACGAATCGTTCGCGAAGGTTATCGATTCCCTGGTACCCGTTTTCGAGTCGGACTTCCCCTACAGGAACGAGGAAACGGTAAAGAGCGTCAGGGAAATTGCGGACCAGCTCCACAAGGGTGTTATAGAGGCGGACGATGCCCTGAACCGCACGCTTGAGGTGTTTTACGACCGCATCCGCCTGGGCTACACGACCGAGGTCTACAAGGGCTTTTTGCAGGTGGATGCCCGCAGCGTCCCGGGGACGTACCTGCGTTACGGTGCCGTTGCCTCCGTATTCGTGAGCAACGACGGCAACGACGTGCTTTGGCTTTCGAGGACTCCCGATGGCGGTTACGCCTGGAAGAACGTGTCCGACGACCTCGCGATGCGTACCGTGTTGAAGGACGTGATGAAGGTCGCCGAAGGGAAGACCGCTCCGAGGCTCGTGACCATACCGGTCGCCTTCCCGAAGGAGGGTGAATGATGAAATTCGGAATTCGGAATTCGGAATTAGGAATTGGCCTCAATCGTCATCCTGAGCGAAGCGCGAAGCGCGGAGTCGAAGGATCCAGTGCACGTTTCTTCATACCTCTTGTTGTAGCAGCATTCGCAATTCTCGCTCCTGCAGCCAATGCTCAGCAGCCTTCCGACATCGATGCGGTAAAGAAGCGCGCAGAACTCAACAGCGCGAAGGCCGACCTGGAAGAAGCCCGCAAAAAACGCGACATGGCAGTTGCCGCCCGCTGGAAGGACCGCGAGACGGCAAACCAGGAACGCGAGATGTTCAACGACAAGTACCAGGAAAGCAAGGAGAAGGTCGATGCCCTGATGTCGGAACGTGCCCGCCTGTTCGAGGACGTGCGCGTGGCCCGCGAGGACCTGGCCCAGGTGAAGCTCCAGGCCGAAAAAGCACGTGCCGAATTCCTGTCCTTGGCTGCCGGTCCGGAACGCCTTGAGACGCTCGCGAAGTTCCAGGAACAGGGCGTGCCTTTCAAGATGGCGGAACGCGTGGAAGTGCAGAACAAGGTGAAGAAAGAGATGGGCCTCTACAAGGACGACCCGCTCCGCATTGCGAAGGGCGTGCTCGACGCGGCCCGCGCCGAGATGGCCTTTACCCGCGAGACAAGCGTTGAGAAGGCAGAACTCGTGTTTGGCTCTGCCGTCGCGCAGGGCGACCGCATGCGCCTCGGCGGGCTGTATGCCGTGCAGATGGCGAACGTCGCCGACATTCACGGCCTGCACGCGGCGGCAATGATGCTCCCCGTTGCGGGCGAAAAGAAGCGCGCCTACAGCTGGCAAGAAAACCTCGCTCCCGAAGCGAAGAAGAATATCGCGACCGTGTTTGCGAACGTGAACGATTCCGCGTTCGTGATGGTGCCGGTCGACGTGCTCCTGAGTACGGAACTTTCGTCTGAACTCGCGAACCACCAGGAAACCACCTGGAAGGACAAGCTCAGGCAGTTCTTCAAGGACGGCGGCATTATCATGTACCCGATTGTTGCGCTGTTTGCCATCGGCCTGCTCATCGCTCTCTGGCGCTTTGTATGGCTCATGGTGAGGGGCTTCGGCGGTATCGCGAACAGGCGCGTGCTGAAGGCACTCAAGGCGGGCGACATCGATACGGCACGCTCGCTTGCGGCAAAGACGCACGGCGAAGTGGGGAAGGTGCTGCGTACCGTGCTTTCCAAGAACTACGCCGGCCGCGAAGGTGCCGAAAAGGCGCTCGAGGAACTCTTCTCCGCCGATGTCCCGAAGCTGGAATCCGGGCTCACTTGGATTTCCGTGATTGCGGCGACCGCCCCGCTGCTTGGGCTCCTGGGTACCGTGATGGGTATGATTGAACTCTTCGACGTGATTACGATGCACGGTACATCCGACCCGAAGCTTTTGGCGGGGGGCATTTCCATCGCCCTCGTGACTACGGAAGCGGGCCTGATTGCGGCGATTCCCTTGCAACTGATTCACACCTTCCTCGTGAACCGCGCCGACGCCGTTCGCAGCCGTATGGAAAGTGCCGGGCTCGCCGTGCTGAATGCGCTCTGGATCAAAGAAAAGTAAGCGGGAATCCCTGTGGAAACCGTAAGCGAAATATCTGTAATCGAAGCCGCCATGGCCGTGCTCTTCCGCGGAGGATGGGTGCTTGCGCCCATATTCGTTATCGGGTGGTTCGGCTGGTTCTTGATGCTTGAACGCTACGGCTATTACTTCATGCTCAAGGGCGGCAGCGTGAACGGCGTGTTCGGCGGGTTCTGGAACAACCTGAAAAAGAAGGGCGAGGATGTCGCGTTCGCTAAACTTGCCCGCAGGCCCTACGGCTACTTTTACGCGCTTGCATGCGACGTGCGCGACCACCGTGCAGAAGGCCCCGTTGCCGTGCGTAACGCGATGGAAGAGACGCGCCACCGCATATCCGTGAACCTCTCGCGCTCGCTCAAGACGATTTCTACATGCGCGGCACTGGCCCCGATGCTCGGCCTGCTCGGTACGGTCTCGGGCATGGCGCACACCTTCGATACCATCAAGCTTTTCGGGTTCGGAAACCCGACACTCCTGGCCGACGGCATCTCCGAAGCCATGCTTACCACGCAGGCGGGCCTGCTCGTGGCGTTCCCGCTGATGCTTGCCTACAACTTCCTCTCGGGCTGTGTCGAGAAGGTCGAAAAGCAGGCGTGGAGCGAAGCGCTCAAGTACGAATCCTTTGTGTTTGAAAATGGCGCGGCAGGGCCGGCCGATTCCGTCGCGGATAGTTCCGCGGAGGAGGAAAAATGAGTTTCATACGTAAACGTTCTAGCGATTCCGGCAAGATAGACATTTCCCCGATGCTCGACATCGTGTTCATCTTGCTCATCTTCTTCGTGGTGACGTCGACCTTCACGCGCGAAACCGGCGTGGACGTGACGAAGCCGAAGGCAAGCTCCGCGAAGGAACTCGCGAAGGAAAGCATATTGATTGGCGTGACGCGCCAGGGGACAATCCACATCAACGAGACACAGGTGAACCTCTCTACCCTGAATACAGTATTGCGCCAGATGATGGCCGAAGCGCCCGACCGCCCCGTGATTATCGTGAGCGACCGCGACGCCCCCAACGGCGTGGTGGTGGACATTCTCGACGAATGCAATTTGGCTAAAGTCCGCAAGGTTTCCATTTCCGCGAACAAAGAGGAATAGTGCTCGACTTTCTCGCTAAATATTTCCGGTTCCCGGTGGCATTCGTGCTCTCCTTTGCGGTGAGCGCGGTGTTCTTCCTTGCCGTGCCGGTGCTGAACGCGCTGTTCTTCGACAGGGGCGTAAAGACGGAGAAGGAACTCGACACCGTGACGGAAGTCGAGGTGCTCGTGAGCGAGAAAAAGCCCGAGGTGAAGCAAAAGGTTATACGCACTATCGTGAACCCGAATCCGTTCAAGATTTCCTCGAACATGGGTGTAAGCCGCAGCCAGAATTTCCAGATGGATTTGTCGCTTGCTCGCGGAGCCGCAGGAGACGGCGTGGCCGTGGGTACGGGCTCGATGGAGAACGTGGTGTACGAGGCGGGTGAAGTGGACGAACAGGCCCAGGTTCTTAAGGAAGTTCAGCCGAAGTTCCCCGAACGCGCAAAGAAACTCGGCATTTCAGGCTACGTGAAGGTGATGGTTGTCATCGACGTGTATGGCGACGTGGCGCAGGCGAACGTGATGAGCCTCGACCCGCCGGGTTACGGCTTCGAGAACGAGGCCCTGAAGGCAGTTCGCCAGTGGAAATTCAGTCCCGCTCAGCTTGGCGGATATCCCGTGGCACAGAAGGCCACAAAGGAGTTCCGCTTTGTCAAGTAATTTAAAACGTCATTGCGAGCCTCGTAGAGGCGTGGCAATCTCGCTCCTGATTCTGCTTCTTACCGCGTTCTCCTGGGCTGCCGAAGATTACTTCTTCAAGGCGAACGAGCTTTACGACCAGGGAAAATACAAGGAAGCGGTGCCGCTCTACCGCGCGGCGATTGACGAGGGCCGATACGAGCCTTTCGCATGGTTCAACTTGGGCAACGCACTGGTGCAGCTCGACCGCAAGCAGGTCGCGATGGTCGCCTACAAGCGCACCGTAGAACTCCTGCCGAATTTCGAGAAGGCGTGGATGCTGCTCGGCGATCTCTACTATCTCGCAGATTCGCCGGGCGATGCGATTGCGGCATACCGTCGCGCCATAGAACTCGGGGTGGAATCGGACCACGTGCACTTTGCGCTTGCGGAATGTTACCTGAAGGGCCGCGACTGGACGCTCGCGCAGAAGAACTTCGAGCGGGCGCTGCAGCTGAACCCCGACCGCATGGATGCCTGGTACGGGCTTGCCGAAGTCTACGAGAAGTTGGGCGACTACGAGTACGCCATCAAGACCTTGCAGAATGCGCTCCAGATGACAGCTACCGCGGGTGCCGACGTGCATTTCACGCTTGCCTATTATTACCGCAGCATGGATTCCACGCGCCAGTCCCTGAACGAGATGGAAAACGGCCTGCTGATGGACCCCGAAAACGTTTCGGCCCGCCGCTACCTCGCGCAGATGTATGTGCAGAACAATTCCCCGTGGATGGCAATCTTCACACTGGAAGAAGGCCTGCGGCACAACAAGGGCAAGGGCGACCTCAACCTGGATTTGGGGCAGATCTACTTCAACCAGAAGCGCTACGACGAAGCGTTCGAATGCTACATGAAGGCCTGGCTTGCGGGCAGTTCGCAGGGCCGCATCGGTGCCGAGAACGTGGGCCACGTGTTCTCGAACGCGGGCGATACCGAGAAGGCCGAAAACCTATACAAGCGAATTCGGGAAAAGAAGTAGAATGGATTCGTGGTGTAGCGCTTGTTTCTCCTGATTGTCATATATGTGGCCTTTATCGGCCTCGGGCTTCCGGATACGGTTTTAGGGGCGGCCTGGCCGCTGATGCAGCGCGACCTGCATGCCACGCTTTCGGCTGCGGGCCTCCTCTCAATTATCGTGAGCGCGGGTACGATTGTTTCTAGCCTCCTCACGCCAAAACTCCTGCGCCAGTTCGGTACGGGCAAACTCGTCTTCGTGAGTATCGCGCTGACGGCTGTCGCATCCGCAGGGTACGGCTTTTCGCCTGCGTTCTGGATGATGTGCCTGTTTGCAATCCCGATGGGAATTGGTGCGGGGGCAATCGACGTCGCGATGAACAACTTTGCGGCAATCCATCTGGAATCGAAACACACGAACTGGCTGCATGCGAGCTGGGGAATCGGCGCGTGCCTTGGCCCCGCGCTGCTTGCGGGTTCAGCCTTCTTCGGGTTCGGCTGGCGCGGCGCTTACGAACTGGTGGCATTGTTGCTCGGCGTCATCGCGGTCATGATGCTTGTTTCGCTCCCGCTTTGGAAGCGGAGGGAGCGAGGCGATTCCCGCCTGCAACAAAAATCCAGTATTCCCGATATCTCATTGCGGGCCGCCTTGCGCGTCCCAGGAATGAAACTCTCGTTCCTGACGTTCTTCTTCTATTCGTCGCTTGAGATATCGACGAGCCTCTGGTGCGGTACGTACCTGGTAGCCCGCGGTTTCGAACCCGAGGTGGGCGCGCTCGCCGTTTCGCTCATGTTCGCTTCCGTAATGGTAGGGCGCATCCTCAGCGGTATTTTCGCCATCCGGTTTACCGACATGCGCCTTGTGCATGCGGGTATCGCGATTGTCGTTGTCGGCTGCCTTGTCCTCGTATTCCCGCTCCCGCCGTGGGTCACGCCGGTTTGCATCTGCCTGCTTGGTTTCGGGTGCGCTCCCGTTTACCCGTCGCTTATCCATGCCACTCCTGCGCGGTTCGGTGAAGAACTTTCGGGGCGTGCCATCAGCATACAGATGGCGGGTTCGTATCTGGGTTCCATCATGATGCCGCCAGCATTCGGGTTTGTTGCGAGCCATTTTTCGGTGATTGTATGGCCTGTGGCTCTTGCCTTTTTTGTGGGTTCGCTTCTGCTGTGTGTGTGCCTGCTCGATTACGTGACGCGCAAGAGGCTCAATAAGGCATTCGCTGTCGAACGCTTCATGGATGTTCTGCAGCAGGTGAAGTTGATGGATGAGCGGCGCCGTAGTGCACGCCGCGAACGCCGCAGGCTCCGCCGAAAACAAAAGCGTGCTAAGCTCGCGAAGGCCCGCATGCGGTAAATGTTTCTACATTTGTAATCATGGCAAAGAAGAAAAAAGTTTGGAAATCGAATAGCGGAGCTGCCGCATTCCGCGGTAAGGAAGACCGCATTCGCGAGACGCTCACGCAGATTATTAGCGGGCAGAGCCGCTTGTTGCACCGCCCGGACGAACTATACGAATTTATCGCGCAGACTATTGACGATATCGAGGATTTCAAGGATGTTCGCCTGCAGCTTGAACTGCTCGCGTGGACGCTCCGTACGGACTTTCTCTCGTTCAAGGCCGACGACGAGGAACGTGACGACTGGGAAAGCCTCTTCTACGACGCGGGAACCTTCTTCGTGGAACTTGCAAGCCAGTACGATGACAAGGACTACATTGCCGACCTGATTCACGACCTGGCGCTCCGTCACGTGGGTGGGGAAGGCCGCTCGGTCCTATTCCTCTCGCTCAACGAGGTTTTGCCCGACGAACGCGCTAAGGCTCTTGTTGACGAGCTTATCGCGACGGTCTCAGAAGTGGAAATGCAGAACCGCGAGGACGTTCTCGACGCCCTGACTGACATGGCAGATGCTCTCGGCGACTACGAACGCTATACGAAGGCTGCCCTCCTGAAGGACCCGGACAAGAGCAACGCGACGCTTATCGATATCGCGAACGAGTGCTTTGTCGCGGGCAACATCGAGCTTGCCAAGCAGTGGCTCGGCGACGTGCGCGACCCCGGTTCCGAAGACGAGGAAGCCTATCTCGACCTCATGGCGGCAATTGCCGACAAGGAAGGCCGCAAGTCCGACTGTGTCAAGATTGCAATGCGCCTGTACGAAAGTTACCCGAAAGTCATCAATCTCGCGCGCCTCTGCCAGCAGGTCGACGAGAAGCAGGCCGATACGCTCCTCAGGGAACATTCCAGTTTCCGCAGTGGCGGGAACATCGACATGGAATTTATGCAACTCCTGGCTGGAATGAAGCGTTACGGCATTCTCGAGCAGTACATCGACATGTACGAGAAGGACTTGCCCGCACAGGATGCAGAAATCCTGAAAGGCATCTCCGACGAACTCGAGAAGGACGGCCAGAAGGCACTTGCGGACCACATTCGCGAATGGACCGTCGAGGAGCCCGAAGAGGCTCAGGCATTCGACGACCGCGACTAATACGTTGTCCTTACATACAACGGAATTTTACCTCCGGAGGCACTGTTTCTCCGGATTTTTTTTTACATTTTACCCGTCCTTCTTTTAAAAGGAGAAAATATGAATATCTCGAAATTTGGTTTTGGTCTTTCTCTTGCTACCGCTATCGGTCTTGTCGCCTGTGGTGACGATTCCAGCAGTTTTTCGCCTGCATCGAACGACGACCCGGATACGACGCTCTCTTCCAGCAGCGAAGGTACCGGCGCTCCGGACTCCAGCGATGACAACGGCACTTCTTCCAGTTCCAGCAATGGCGGCAGTTCCAGCCCCGCAGAGTCCAGCGCTTCTGTCGAAGAGGCGGAACCCTGCTCTTTTGCCGCAACGGACAATGCCTGGGCAATTTCTTACAAGGGGAACGATGGCGACAACAACGCGAACATCAGGACCGTCTTTGAAATCCAGGGCGAAGACCTTATCATCCGTGACTCCGTACGCTTTACGGGCCAGACGGCAAATATCTACTGCCGCCTGATGAGCATGAACGACTCTACCGCGACGCACCCCAAGTCCATGGACGGAAAGCTTGCCGGCGAAGAGACCTGCGAAGGCGGAAGCACTGCAGTGCTCGTTTCTACCCGTACGGAGAAGGGTTACTTCGCAAGCAACGCCCGCGAAACTGTGCATGCATCCGTGCTGAAGGCCTGCCAGGCTGCCGTGAACGGCACCGCGTTCGAAGTGTTCCCGCTCCAGACAACTTCGAACTGCAACTTCGCCATCGATGATCCCGAATGGACTTACTCCTACCTCGACGAGAACTGGCGCGGTACTGACAGCGTCATCGTGAAGTATGTCGTGGCGTACGATTCTGCGGAAGGCGAAATCATGAGCCACAAGTACGAAATCCAGCCGATGCCTTATGTGGAATGCATGACCAAGAAGTTCTCGAATATCGGTACGACCAACTTCTGCACCATGGAAGGCTATGTCAACGCTTCTGCTTCGGGCACGCTCTCCAAGCCGAGGGAAGATGTCTTCAAGAGCGAGCAGAACTACTGCAAGGAAAAGGTTCCTGCTGAAGTCGAACCGGAAAGTTCCAGTTCCGCTGATGTCGAAGAAACCTCTTCGTCTAGCGAGGGAACCGCTTCTTCGAGCAGTGTCACGACTCCTGCGGGCGACATGGTCTCCTGCGACATCCCGGGCGTCATGGGTGAATGCCTTGAATTCCCTGCCGGAAGCGAAGAAGCCACTGGACTGACAGCTCAGTGTGAATCCGTACTCGAAGGCACCCTCGGTACCGGCTGTAATTAAGTTTCAAAGTCGTCCTCGCGCTTCAACGTCATCCTCGCGTAGGCGAGGATCTTACAAGAAAAGCCCCCTTTCGGGGGCCATTTCTGTACGCAAAAAAGATTCCCGGCCGTAGCCGGGAATGACAATGTTGGTTAAGCGAGGGCCTTGATAATCGCGTCGCCCATGCCGGTCGTGCCGACCTTGGTGCAGCCTTCCTGGTAGATGTCGCCAGTGCGGAAGCCCTGGGCAATCACCTTTTCGCAGGCAGCTTCGATAGCCTTGGCCGCTTCTTCTTCCTTGAAGGTGTAGCGGAGCATCAATGCCACGGAGAGGATCTGGGCCAGCGGGTTTGCGATACCCTTGCCTGCGATATCCGGAGCGGAACCACCTGCCGGTTCGTAGAGGCCGAAAGAACCTTCGGCGATAGAAGCGGACGGGAGGAGACCCATGGAACCGGTGAGCATGGCACATTCGTCGGTGAGGATGTCGCCGAAGAGGTTCGGGCAGAGCAGCACGTCGAATTCACGCGGGCGCTTGAGGAGCTGCATGGCGGCGTTGTCCACGTAGAGGTGTTCGAGAGTCAGTTCCGGATAGTCCTTGATGACTTCGTTCACGACTTCGCGCCAGAGCACGCTCGTGGTGAGCACGTTGGCCTTGTCGATGCTGGCAACCTTCTTGTTACGGAGCATGGCGGCGTCAAAGGCGAAGCGGGCGATGCGTTCGACTTCGTAGCGGCTGTACTTCATGGTATCGAAACCGATTTCTTCCTTGGAGCCCGGAACGCCTTCGCGGCCCTTCGGCTGGCCAAAGTAAACGTCACCCGTCAGTTCGCGGACGGTGAGGATGTTGAAACCGTCACCCACGATGTCGGCACGGAGCGGGCAAGCGCCTGCGAGTTCCTTATAGACGCGGGCCGGGCGGAGGTTGCAGAAAAGCTTGAAGTGCTTACGGAGCGGCAGAAGTGCGCCGCGTTCCGGCTGCAGGTTCGGGGGGAGGTGTTCCCACTTCGGGCCACCCACGGAACCGAAAAGAATACAGTCAGAAGCTTCGCCCAGCTTGAGGGTGCTTTCCGGCAGCGGGGAACCGCTTTCGTCATAGGCGGCACCACCGACGTTTGCCCATTCGGCGTTCACGTCGAAGCCGAACTTCTTGGAAACCACGTCCAGCACGCGGACAGCTTCTTTCATGACTTCAGGGCCGATACCGTCGCCCGGAAGCACTGCAATCTTGTAATTCTTGCTCATTGTTAATCCTTGGTTTATAATTTGAACGGCTCAAATTTAGTAAAATTATGGGTGAAGGGCACTTTTTTGCGGGTGATGTATGCTTTATAGAGTTCTGATTCTTTTGATTTTGGCGGTTTTGGCTGGGTGTCACCCAAAGCCAAAGTGCTCTCCTTCAGGATGGTGCCCTAATGAAGTGAGTCCCGGAATCTCGGTACAACAGTATCACAACAGTTTGGAATATTGCTCTTCTTGGATTAATTCGCACTCTAACAGAGCCGATTTTATTGACACTATACCCCGCAAAGCGTTACTGTACAAGGCGTGTTCGACGAGTGTAGAAGGAGAGAACCTGTGGTATCCCTGCGATTTAGACACCTCATTACTTGTTCGAATTCTTAAAAATTTTAATTCTCGTGATTCTGTAAAAGATTTGGAAACAAGGGTGAATCATATTTCATATGCAAATATGGTGCTTAACTCTGGTGCTGCAGGCTTTTCTCATCTTTATCAGAATGAAGATGGATCCTATGATGCAATTTGTGCTTCTAAAGATAGCGTGAAGTGCGATTTTTTGTATGCTAATGTTGTTGTCTCTAAAAAGATGAAGCCATCTGCTAAATATTGGCCAAGGAAATATGATTTCTTGATTGGCGAAGATTTTGGTGCAAAAGATGAACTTTCTGCATTGCTTGATTCGGTGTATGAAAAAGAAATCTATGTGAAGAAAAGTGTGCGAGATTCCTTGATATCCTTTGACATGTGTTACAAGGATGGATTTGCAGAACCTTGCGTCATGGACTCTGCTGTCGTGGAACATGTTCGTAAAGTTATAGAAAAAAGACTAGATACTTTGGTTTCTTTTACTTATCAGTATGGAAGTAGGAGCGCGGAACAATTCTTTGCAGGGAGCGTTTCCCGCAAACATCAATGTTATTCTAAAGATGGAATTCATTGCTCGGAGTTAATCGCTTTAGTTCGTTGGAACATAAAGAATTGGCAGATTGATACGTATTCTCTAGGTACATGTCGCTTTGATTTAGAAAATTTGAGTTATTCATGTCAGGATGTATTGGGAAGTGATGTGATAAGGCATGACGGATTGTCCATCTATAAGAAAGATGGTACGTTTGTGAGAAACGTGCCTTGATTTTGTCAACTACCATTCACAAAAAAGGAGCCGTTAGGCTCCTTTTCAATTTATTGATGGGACGATTCTGATTGTGGCCTTAATCGTCGTTTTCGTTGCCCGAGGGCTTAGCGCAGCGGTCTCTCGACCAGTTGGTCTGCTTGAAGCAGGCGCTTCTGGTGTAGCAACATCCGTTGGCGTTGCTAGCTGTTTTTTCGCATTCGCAAGCAATACCATCGTTGTTGCCATCAGCGTCAACAAGTTCGCCGCTAGCGCAGACCACCATAAATCCCTCACCATGGTAAACATTGTTGATGCAGGTCTGGAGGGTGTTGTGGCATAAGCCGAAGTAGGTTCCCAGGGCGTTGCACGATACGCGGCGCGTCTCGTTAGTAAGGTCGAATTCAAAATCTTCCACGCGTTCTTCAGGAGCGGAGACTGGTTTGTGATTCGTCCAGTTGTAGCCGTGAACTTCTTTCGCTGCCATCTTTTTACTAGGAATCAGGTCCTTCCATTTCTGTTTCGTCTCGAAACTCCTGAACGGCGGGTAGTCGGGGTCTTCGTCCTTGAGAATTTGTTTGCAACGTTCCTCGTTGTAGCAGGGGTTTGGATTGGAAGGCGCTCCGCCCATTGGCTCACCCCAGCAGGGATCACAATTCGAACATTGATCCGTGTCGCATTCGTTCTCCATCTTCTGTGGATCGGTGCCTTCTCTACAAGCGACGGGGCATTGGTAATACTCCTTGTCGAGCGGGTCGAACTTGTTATGGAGCCTTTCCCATTGCCCGTCGACGCACCTGTACATGATGGCGTTGTTGTTGATGTCGTTGTCGCACCTCAGTTCTCCGTTAAGGCATTCGCCGCAGATGGCCTTGTCGGTACGGCACGACTTGTTGCCGCATATGGAAACGGCCTTCTTGGCTTCGCCGGCGACGCATTCGTAGACGGTTCCCTTTCCTTCGTCATCGTTGGTGCATGTGTGTTCGTAGTTCGTGCACTCGCCGCAACCGTTGTCGCGTGGGTCGCAGGATTTCCCGTTACAGCTCTCGGTTACTTTCTTGCCCTTTTCGCAGTGGGTGACGGTCGCCTTGAAGTTCTTGTCTTCGGTACAGGTCTGTACGTCATTGAGGCATTCGCCGCAGTCCGTGCCCTCTTCGTTACAAGATACTGTGCCGCACGAGCGGTTCACGACGATTCCCTTCACGCATTCCTTGACAATGCCGATGCTTGCAGGGCTGTCGGAGCAGGTGCTCTTGTAGCTGTCGTCGCATTCGATTTCAACAGCGTCCTTGTTTGCGCATTCCTTGCTCTTGGTGTTGCAGAGAACGCCTTCGTCGCAAGTGGTTTCTTTACAGACGCAAGCCCCGTCTTTTGCCGTACCGCCAGATGCCTTGCACAAGTCGGCGAATGTGGTCGCGGTCGAGGAAGAACTGGCGGTGGAGTCTATGTCAGTTGGTTTGCTCTGGTTGCCGCAGACGCCTGTGATGGTGTTACAGACAGCACCGATATCGCAGAGTTCGCTCTTGCAGACACAGGCCCCATCTTTCGCGGTACCGCCGGAAGCCTTACACAGTTCCGTAAATTTATCGAGTTCCGCCTTGGTCATGGACGAGGAACTCGCAACGCTGCTAGAAGATTTTGCGGAACTGGATGAGACGGGGGTGGCAACAGGCGACCATTTCGCTTCGTGGCAGTAGTACTCCGCATCCTGTTCCTTGGCGTATACTGTATCGCCCTCGTTATCCTCGCCACATGTTCCGAGTTCGAAAATCGAGTTGACTTCCGTTATAACCTCGCGACCGGATGAATCATCGTCACCGCAGGCTATAAATGACATTGCGGCTCCGACAACGGCCACAAGGAAAAAAGAGAAAAAGGCTTTCCTCATAATTGACTCCTTTATTTTCCCATACAAAGTCAATTATAGTTTTTTTATCCAGAGGTAATGGAGCCATTTTCACGCGGATGATGCGCACGGTGTTCCTGCTTGATGAATTCCTTATCGATGTGCGTATAAATTTGCGTCGTACTGATGTCGGCGTGGCCTAGCAGTTCCTGCAGCACGCGCAGGTCCATGCCCGCCTCCAGGCAGTGCGTGGCAAAACTGTGCCGGAACGTGTGGGGCGAGACCTGCTTGGTCAGGTGCGCGGTATGCTGCTGCACGATTTTCCAGGCTCCCATGCGGGTCATGGGCTTGCCGCGGGAATTCAATATAACGTTGTCCGTAGTCGGGTGGGTGAGGGGGCGACCATCCTCAATCCAGGCCTTCAGATTCTCTTTGGCCTTGCTCCCGAGGGGCACCAGACGCTGCTTGTTGCCTTTCCCGATGGGGGTAAGCCATTCATTATCGAGATCGAGTTGCGAAAGCTTGATTCCGAGGGTTTCCGAGATGCGTAGCCCCGCGCTGTACATGAGTTCGAAAAGCGCCGTATCCCTCAGCGGGTTCTTGCCGTTTGCTGCGCTCTCGAAAACGCTGTCCACCTCCTCGCGGGTGAGGTACTGGGGGAGGTAGTGCCCGAGCTTGGGGCGTTCGAGCATCGATTCGGTGCTGTAGTCGTATTCGCCCACCCTCTGCATGTACTTGAGGAACCCGCGCAGGCTCGAAAAATGCCTCGCGATGGACGTGGGGGAGTATTCCACCTGCCCGGCGGTGAGCGTCAGGAATTCGTCCAGCTTTTCGGGGGTCAGGGCCTTCAGATCGAGCCCGATTTCGTCGAGCCAGCCTACAAAATGCCGCAAATCCTCCTGATAGCTCTGGATGGTGGCCGGAGAAAGGTTCCGTTCCACCCCCAAAAACGCCAGATAGGCATCTACACGGTTCGAATTGAGGCTCATATACGTGAAATATAGATATAAGTAGGCGTCCACTCTGAGCTGGGGCCTCTCCCGCGTACTTTTTTCTACTTTTCTTTTAAAAAAGAACCATCCCCCCTTGACAGCCGTCAAATTCTATTCTATATTTGACCCCGTCCAAGCGACAATGGATGATTAGCTCAGTTGGTAGAGCAGCTGACTCTTAATCAGCGGGTCGCAGGTTCGACCCCTGCATCATCCACGAAGACCTCTCCTAGCGGAGAGGTCTTTTTTGTGCTTTTTAGAATTTGCGTTCGGCAATCCACTGGCGGACGGCCTGCTCGGCTCGTGCAGCGAGGATTTCTTTCTTGTTCTTTTTCTTGAGGCCTTCGTGGTTGGGGAGGAGCCCGAAGTTGAAGTTCATGGGCTGGAAATCCTCGTTTTCTTCCACAAGGCGATTCATGAGCGATGCGATGCAGCTCTCGTTCGGGAGTGGGTCGGCATGCCCGTGCAGGATAGTCTGAGCCATGTTCCAGGCAGCATACCAGCCGGTGGCGACCGCCTCGGTGTAGCCTTCACTGCCGGTAATCTGGCCCGCAAACCATGTGGGCGGGATTCCCTGGGCGCAGGGGAGGTCTGGGCGCAGGCGCAAGGTCGCGTCCAGGAACTTGGGCGATTCGATAAACGTGTTCCTGTGCATGCAGCCGAGGCGGGCAAAACGGGCGTTCCGGAGGGCGGGAACCATCGTGAAGATTTCCTTCTGCGTGCCCCACTTGAGGCGCGTCTGGAAACCCACCATGTTGAAGAGCGTCTTCTGCTTGTTTTCGGCGCGGAGCTGGATTACCGCGTACCACAGGTGACCGTTATTGCCCAAGCCAAGCCCGATGGGGCGCATGGGGCCGTGACGGAGCGTCTCGTAACCGCGGCGGGCCATTTCTTCGACGGGCAGGCAGCCCTCGAACAGTTCGTTCTTCTCGAAGGGACGCGGCTCCACGGCTTCGGCCTCGCACAGCTTGCGTACAAACTCGGCGTAGGTTTCCTTGTCCAGCGGGCAGTTGATAAAGTCCGCCGTTTCGCCCTTTTCCCAGCGGTTCATGTAGAAGGCGTGGTCAAAGTCGATACTGTCAGTCTCTACCACAGGGGCGATGGCGTCGAAGAAATGGAGGCGCTCGCTCCCCAGGCGCTTGAAGATATCGTCGGCGAGCGCGTCGCTGGCCAGCGGCCCCGCCGCAACGAGGGTAGGGCAGTCGCCTTCAAGGCTCGTGACTTCTTCGCGGTGGAGCGTTATGTTCGGGCTCTCCGCAATCTTTTTTTCCACAGATTCGCTGAAGATATCGCGGTTCACGGTCAAGGAATCGCCTGCGGGTACGGCCGCCTCACGGGCGCTATCCAGCAGAAAGCTCCCGAGCATCGTGAGTTCCTGTTTTAAAAGCCCGTGTGCGCTCGTGACGCCCAGCGCCTTGAAGCTGTTGGAACAAACTAACTGCGCCAGGTGACCGTCCTTGTGGGCGGGAGTGTTCTTGACCGGGCGCATCTCGTACAGGTCTACCTTGAAACCACGGCTTGCCAGTTGCAAAGCCGCCTCGCAGCCCGCAAGCCCACCACCTATGACACGAACTTTATAGGTCATTCTTCCTACTAAATCCTTTCGTCTTTCGTCTGTAGGACCGTAGGTCCGTTCTTTCGTCTAATTGGCCACGACTTTCCGGTAGCTTTTCGCGTTGCCTATCCAGAGCTTCACGAGCAGTTCCTCGAGCGAGGCGGTAGACACGCATTCCGGGTCGGCATCCTGGATTTCGTCCGAAATCAGGTTCGCCTGCGTCAGGTTGAGCATCCCGTAGTACATCGCTTCCATCAGTTGCGACGCGAACTTCGGGGAAATGTTCGCCACGTAGTCCATGTCGTTGAGCGGCGGCAACTGCTTGTTGTCGGGGCTGAACTGGTCGAGGTTGTCCATCGTCCACATATCGGCGGCCTTGCCCATGTCGGGCGTAGGCGCAATCTTCAGGAGCTTTTCCTTGTATTCGCGCCACTCGACATCGGTCGTGCGGCCTGCCTTGCGGACAGACTTCAAGAAGGAGAGGACCGCGTAGTAGAGGTCCTTTTCCTTCTGGTTCGTTTCTTTCTGCGACACGGGAGGCATACGCAAACCCTTAGTGGCGGAAGTGCCTCATGCCGGTGAACACCATGGCAACGCCAAGCTTGTCGCAGGCTTCGATGGAGAGGTTGTCTTTCTTGGAGCCACCCGGTTGCACGATGTACTGGACGCCAGCCTTGGCAGCGGCTTCCACGTTGTCCGGGAACGGGAAGAAGGCGTCGGAGCCCATCACGACTTCGCTGAACACCTTCTTTTCCAGAGCCTTGAGACCGGCCTTGTCGATGCACTTGCCCTTTTCGTTGAAGAACTTCTGGGCAGCCTTCATGCGGGCCACGTTGTCACGGACGCGGGGCTGGCAGAGGCGGAGGTTAGAGTCAATGCGGTTCGGCTGGCCGGGGCCAAGGCCGATGACCTGGAAGTAACCGCGGGCATATTCGTAACCCATGACGATGGCGTTAGACTTCGTGTGCTTGGTCACGATCCAAGTGAAGCGGGCGAGGGCTTCCTTGTTCTTTGCGAACTTCTTCTTGGTGACGCATTCGAACTTTTCGTAAACGTCCACGTCGCGGTCCTGAACCAGCATGCCACCGATCACGTGCTTATAGACCTTGCAGCGGGTTGCCTTCTTGATCTTGCCCACTTCAAGGAGACGAATGTCCTTGGACTTGTTCTTCAAAAATTCCAGAGCGTCCTTGTCGAATGCCGGGGCGAGAAGGATTTCGACGAACTTGCCCTTCAGGAATTCGGCGGTTTTCAAGTCCACCTTCTTGGTAACGGCGATCACGGAACCGAAGGCCGACACCGGGTCGCCTTCCCAAGCGGCTTCCATAGCGTTGCGCAGGGTCTTGCCGGTAGCGAGTCCGCACGGGTTCATGTGCTTCACGATAACGACCGCATTGTCGTCGCAGAATTCGCGGGCCATTTCCAAGGCGGCGTCGGCATCCACGATGTTGTTGTAAGAAAGTTCCTTACCCCAGAGCTGCTTTGCGGTGGCGAGGCTTGCTTCGGTGCAGGTCGGGTCGCGGTAGAACACAGCGGACTGGTGGGAGTTTTCACCGTAGCGCATCGGCACGGGGTCAACGAATTTCAAAACGAGTTCTTCGGACATATGTTTTCCTTTGAGTAAATCCTTTTTCCAAAGAAAAATATAGAAAAAAGGATTCTTTTTATAACACCTAAGGTATGAACTATATGCAGGAGGGGCCCCAGCTCGGAGTTGCGAAGGCCGCACGGGCCCCTCCCTGCACCCTCCTCATCCTTGGCCGACGCCTTCCATTTATAAGACAGTTTATTTCTATTAAAGAGATGAATTTGCTGTTTTTTCTCAAATACAAAAATGTTTATTGCATGCAAAAAAAACCTGGCAGCGGGGCCAGGGATTTTTGATGGTTACTAGAATCACTGAATAAAATTCAATGATTCTGGTTCGGAATTACTTGAGCGTAATGCGGGCGGACTTGACTGCGCTGCCGGCCTGCACGCGGACGATGTAGCTGCCTGCCGTCAGGTTCTCGAGAGAAACCGCGTGGGCACCAGCCTGCATGTTCTCGGAGACGCTCTTGACGGAGTGGCCGGTCATGTCGAACACCTGGACCTTCACATAACCCGCCTTAGCGACGGAAATGTTAAGGCTAGAACCCTGAGCGGCAAGCTTGATGCCGGCGGCAGCGTTATTGGCGTAAGACTTAATGCCAATAACCTGGTCGACGCACTTCAGGTCATCTACGTAGAGGAAGTTGTATTCCGGCTGGAACACGTCGGAGTAGCCGAGTGCGCCGATGACTTCCCAAGACATCTTCTTGATGTTCTTCCAATTCAGTTCGACCTGGGTTTGGGTCCAGCTCGGCTGCTTGAAATCGGCCTGGGCAATGGTCACCTGAGTCCATTCGGCTGCATCGAGCAACTTCTTGTTGTGGAACGCGAAGTCCAAAACTTGGCCATCCTGGAGCTTGATGGTGTGTGCGGCACCCTTGTAGCGGTAGCTGAGTACCGGACAGGCGCTCAGGTCGATACCCTTGGAGGTGTCAGCGTTGGTGTTAAGGCCGAGGGCGACAAATGGGTCGAACGTGAGCGAGCCATCACCCCACTGAATACCTTCCATACCGACAAAACCCATAGAGCCGTTTGTCGCATCCTTGGTTCCCGGGAATACAACGACGTAGCCCGGAAGGGCCGGATCGTAGACGTTAGTAATCTTGGATTCGCCACCAGATTCATTATCGGTGTAGGCGTACCACGTACCGGTCGTGTTGAGCACTTCGTCACCATCTTCGACGTCATCGAGAATGGCGAGGTCGGTAATCACGACAGAAGATACCGGCGGAACATAGGCGGAAGAAGAACTGACAGGAGCAATGCCACTAGAGCTAGACTTACCACCCTTGCTGGAGCTGGACTTGCCCGAAGAAGAAGATGTCGGATTGTCATTACCACCGTTATTGTCAGAAATGGCGGTAATGCTCATGCCGTCACAGCGTACGTCGTCCACGTAAAGGTAGTTGTACTTCGGCTGGTTCTGGGCATCCGGAACGTTGAGTACGCCCTTGACTTCCCAGGCGAGGCGCATGACCTTGTCGAGGCCCTTGTCCTTAAGGTTGAAGTGCTTGTCGTTGTCGCCCCAGTCTTCCTGGTTGAACTGGTCCCAAGTGAGTTCGACTTCCTTCCAGTCTTCGGAAGCGTCCTTGTTCACATGGTGGAAGTTCCAGTTAGTCACAAGAGACGTTTCAAGACGGAAGTTATGGCTTGCGCCCTTGAACTTGTAGCTGATGGACTTGCAGGACTTCATGTTGAACACGGTGGTGTCCTTCGTGAGGTTCAGACCGAGGTCAGCATACGGAGCGTATTCGTAAGTTCCCTTGGCAAGCTTGATGCCCTTGAGGCCAACCATGTACTTGGAGGTGTTCTTACCACCATCGGAAGGCATAAGCACGTCGTAAACTTCTTTACCGAAATCGTTTTCCCACTTGGCGTTTGTAAGAGAAGACTGGCCAACACCATTGGAGCCGCTTTCATTGGCATCGGTCCAAGCAGACCAGAAACCACCCGTGTAGGCATAGCGGTCGTTGTCTTCCATATCGTCGATAAGGTCCGTCTTGGCGCCGTTGGCCACACCTGTGGAGTAGCCACTGCTGCCAGAGCTGCTGCCGTTCTGGAGGCCACAATCCTTGTAAGAGGCGTTCTTGTTCATCCAGCCCTTGACCATGCTGCCGGAAGCGGAGTAGGATAGACCTGCATCGATGTTAATCTTGTTAAATGCAGCAGAACCTTCGTTCACGCCCGAAGCAGACCAGTTGGCCCAAGAAACCTTGTTCTGGTTCATCCAGTCAATCCAGGCCTGGCTAGCACTCTGGTTAGCACCACCGTTACCATTGGCGTTGACAGTTCCCCATTCGGAAGCGAACACGGGAACGTTATTGCTCATGGCTTGGTTTGCACGGCTAGAGTAATCGCCGCTCGCTGAATGTGAATCGGCATAGAAATGGAGCGTACAAGCGAAATTCTTTTTGCTGTCATTAATGCCACCTGTTGCACACTGCTCGGGATGGCTGGACCATTCCGGGCTACCTACAAGCACCAGGTTGTCGGAGTATTTACGGATAGCGTTAATCACGGTATTAGCATGGGAAGCGACCGTGCCCATGCTTGCGCCATCCTTAGGCTCATTCCACACTTCGAAAATAACGTTGTTGTACTCGCCGTACTGCTGGGCGGCGTATTCAAAGAACTTGACAGCATCGCTAGTGTAGCCGTTCCCACTTTCGATGTGCCAGTCGATAATCACGTAGATGTCGTTGTCGATGGCGGCGTTTACCACGTTCTTGAGGTAGGCTTTCTGCAAATCCTCGCCACCGGTGATGTAGCCACGGCCCTTGTCAAAGTCATTGCTCACGCCCATAGCAAAGCGGATAACTTCGATACCCATGTCCTTCACCATGAGGTTCACAGCCTTTTCGGTATAGAATGCCGTGGCACTATCTGCAGCGGAACTCCAGAAAAGGCTCATGCCCTTCACCTGCACGGCAGAATTCTGGTATTGCGGGCAAGTGCCGGAGAGCTTACCGCCGTTAGCCTTGAGTTCACCGTACGTGCTGACAGGGCCAACACGGCTTGCACTGATGGCCATGGCAGATACTGCAGCCATGCCGAGAATTGCAAGAATCTTTTTCATTTGACATCCTCTGATTTTTTGGTTTACACCATCCCGGCCTAAAAATAACTTTATATGGTAAAAATGCATGTAATATTTGTAAAACACGCAAAAAACGCGGTTTTTGACCGCTTTGGATAATATTATTTTACACGATTTAGGCTAGAAAAGGCTTGCAGGAGGATTGTTGTCGTCGAGGCCGGGGAGGTTCGGGTTCGGCGCGATGTTGTCGAGCGGATCCTCGGGTTCCACAATCAGGTTGTAGTACACGTTGTTCTTGAGTTCGTCCTCGATGTAGAACAGCGTGCCACCCATCGCAGAACCGCAGCCTGCACACGCCCCCTGGTAACGAATCTTGAGGCGGTTGTCATCCGTGAGATCGAGTATTTCCACGTCTCCGCCGTCGCCCTGCAGCATGCCGCGCACGGACTGGTGCAGCCAGGCCTCGATCTTCTCGATTTTCTCGTGCTTCGCGAGCGCATTCCATTCGGCGTCGGCTTCGGCGCGGCCTTCGGCGGTCTGCGTGCGGTACTTGATACGCTCCATCTTCTCGCGCACCAAGATGGCGGTCGCCTTCTTTTCGGGGTAGGCTTCCAGGACCTTCTTGATGAGCGTGTTCATCTGGCCAATCTCGGGCGCATTTGCCGGAATGGCGGGGGAGTCGGGGTTATCGCGGAGTTCTTGTTCCAGGCTCTCGGCGGTAATCGCGCACGCTTCCTCGATAGTCACCATCTGGATTTTCTTGCAGAAGGTATCGGCGAGGGCGGTGAATATGGGGCCGCCGTATGTGAAGAAGCGCGTTTCCAGAATTTTGTCGCATTCGGGGTCAACCATCAGGTAGACCTTCAGGCTCGATTCCTTCGCGTCGACAAGGGCAAGCCCCTTCTCGTCGGCTTCAATCTGGAAAATTGCCCCGCGGTACTTGGGGGCCTTTGCAATCTCTTGAACCTTGCTGGAGAGGTTCGCGCACAATTCTTCACTCATAGCGCGGGTAAATTTAGCAAAATGGCGAGCGCCGCGGCAAAAGTGTGCAAGGCGAGAAAGCGCAAAAACTTGTTTTTGCATTTTCGAGCCGTAGCCACGGACGTCGTAGACGTCAAAAAAATTTTTTTTGACATGGCCGAGCCTAGCTAAATGCGTGCAAATTGAGTGCCGCAGGTAATGTTTACATTACCTATGGCCGAAATGCAGCCGCATGGCATCGCAGATGCCAAATGCGCTCGGAACGAGCGCCAATTTAGAAAAGTTACAAGTTAAAACCCAGAACTTTTACTGCACGTCGACGGTAACCTTGTACATTGCCTTCCCGCGATGGCTCGAAAGCTGGTTCGCCGGGGCAGTAATGACCTTGATGTTCTTCTTGGTCACGCCGCTCTGCTGCGAGAGAACCTTCAGCAAGTCCTGGTTCCTGCCCTCGGCGAGGGTGGAAAGTTCCTTGCGGAGCGCCTTCACGTCGAGCTTGTCGCCGTTTTCCTTCACGTAGGCAACAAAGCCCTCGTCGCTGTCGCTCATTTCGGCAATGGCCCGCTCGTCGAGTTCGGTCAGATTCTCCTTGCCGTGCGTCTTCTTGTAGTATTCCGTCTTGAGTTTTACGGTGCGGTAGGCTTCCGTAGTCTTGCGCACGTTGTAGAGTTGCGTGAACACGAGCTTCAGGTTCTTGTCCTTCGAGAGCGCTTCCGTCATCTTGGACGCCTTCGCGTACTGCTCGCTCGTGAATGTCTTGGCCGTCGCATCGATGATGATTTCGTCGTTCTTGCCCAGGTCAAGCCCGATGGCTCCCGCGCCGGTAGAGGCGAGGTTACCCACAATCTTGAGCGGGGAGAGGGCCACCTTGATAAGCAGGTTCATCACCGTCTTCCAGATAATCTTGCCCACGGAGAACTGCGGGTCCTTCAGGTTGCCGTGTACCGGAATATCGAACTGAATCTTGTCGTCCTTATCCTTCAAGATGTACAGGCCCACCTTCATGGGCACCATAAATTCAGGGTTCGAATTCGGGTCCTTGTCCGCAACATCGATGTTGTAGATGTCGATGGTGTTCTTGCTGTCGAGTTCAAAATCCTTTATCTTGTTCTCGCTCGCAAAGGCAAGCGTGCCGGCGCTGAGCGGGTAGCCCGTGTAGTGGTGGCTGTAGTTGCTGAAGTGCTTCAGGGCGAGGTTCTTCACGCTCACGTAGGCATCCATCGTGCCAATATTGCTGAGCGCTCCCTTGTATTTCACGTTCAGGCTTCCGCCGTCGGGGAATGCCGCCTTCACGTTGATGGAACAGGGTGTATCGTAGTTGATGTTCGAGCCGAGCACCGTAATCCCGCTCACCGTGTAGTTAAACGGCCTGGTGATGGAATGGTCGGTCGCGCTCACCTTCGTGTTCTGCAAAAGAAGTTTGTTGATCTTTGCCTTGAGCGGCTTGGACTTTTCGGCAGGCGCAGTTTCTTCCTTCGCCTTGGTGACGGTAGAATCGGGTGCATCGCCAAGCACTAGTTGCTGGTCGGCCGCAAGCTGCGCGCTATCCGGCTCATCGGCGGAACCCTTCTTCAACAACACGTCGATATTCGTCTTACCGTTCTTGTACAGGTCAAGGTGCGCAAAGGCACCGTCTACCACCACAGAATCCACCACGTAGTTGTTCTCGTTGATGTTCGCCTTGCCAATACCCACGCCCACGTGGTTCACGCCGAGCGTACGCCCGCTCGTTTCGGTAAGCACGACGCTATCGAGCGATACGGTGCCCTTGATATCCGAAGAGAGAATGTCGTTCAGGTTGCCCGCCATGTTCACGGCCACAGAGAGCGTGCCTGTAAAGTCCTTGTAGTTGATAAAGTCGTTCAGGTACGGCTTTCCGCAGGCAAGTGCAAAGTCCTTGAGGTTCACGTCAAGCTTAAAGTCGTTTGTCGCCGCGTTCGCTTCCACCTTCACATTCAGGTCACCACCGTCGGCAAACTTGAGGCTTAAACCCACGTCGGTCTGCTTGTTGCTCAGGTACACCGCAGGGATATTGAGCGAAAAGTCCTGCAGATGAATCTTGGAACCGACCTTCGTATCCTGGTAAATGATGTTGCCCTTCTCGAACACGATGTTCTTTACGGAAATGTTGAAGGGGAGGCCTTCCGCAATCTCGGCCGCATTCACCATGCCCGCAGAATCCACGCTTGCCGTATCGGCCTTCGCAGTAGCGGAATCGGCCGCAGCCACGCCAGCAGCGGAATCGAGCGCCGTAGAATCGCCCTTCGCAAGGAACTCAATGATGTCGGTAAAATTGAAGCGGTCCTCGTGCTGGAGCACTCGCGCGTACAGGCCCTTCAGGTAGATTTCGCTCACCGAGGCCGTACCCGTAAGCATATCGAACGGGTCCACATTCACGCGGAATTTCTCAAACGACACGAACGGAGTCTCGCCATCCTTCTCGAACACAGCAAGGCTGTCGATGCTCAGCGTAAACGAGAACGGATCGAGCGAGATGCTCTCGATAGCGACCTTGCGCCCGATGAGGTCCTCGGAGTTGTTGACGATATAGCCCCTTACAATTCCAGGAGCGAACTTGAGCGCGGCAATCACGAGAATGAGTAGAGCCGCAATTACGATGCCTGTTATCTTGAGTGCCTTTTTCATAATAACCAATTTAACAAAGTTATTTTAAGTTGTTCGTGTTTGCCTGGGAACTAGAAGTAGCCTGGGCGGAATCGCCCGCAGGGGCAGGTACCGCAACAGTGTCGCGGGGGAGTTCCTTTTCAGGTTTTTCCTCGCTCTTTTGCAGGTTAAAGAGGTCAATGACGGGTTCATCCTTCTCCTCTTCGGCGATGGAACGAATTTTTGAGAAATACGTTGAATCAGCCTCGGTGAAGGGGTGCGTACCCATCAGGTCAAAGAAGGAATGCGCATAGGCAAACCATTCGCGCAGCCAGCTCTTGCGCGACTCGCGGTTGAAAATCCAGGCATCGGCGATATACTGCTGCTTGTAACCAATATCTGCGGTAACGTACACGGGACTATCACCCGAAAGCGTCTCGAAAATGCGCTTCGCCCTGCGGGTGGCCGGAGCCGCCGTAACCAGAAGGACCGTATCCGCCTTGTGTTTCTTGAGCCAGGGAATAATCGTGCATGCCTCACTCAGCGTGGAAGGGTCATCGTGACGGACAAGGAAAATAGTGGCGGGGTTGAACTTGCCGAGGCGCATGAAGTCTTCGGCGTAAAAGTCCACGTTGCTCTTGTCGCGGTAGACGCGGCGCCCGAGGATAAGCACGGAATCGACTTTCCCTTGAGCCTTCAGGTCTGCCACGTAGTCATTCCTTTCCATGTTCGCGGATTGCCCGTCAAGAATCACTGCCCAGGTGGCGTGTTCGAACTCGTCATTGACCACGAGCCACTTGCCGCTCTTTTCCACAACGACATAGATGGCGGCCAACAAGCAAAATACCACGACTATAATCGCACCCAGAACCTTGCGGCTCCTTTTGCGCGTATTCTTGTCCTGCATCAGAATCTTAGTCACGAGTACATCCTTTATTTTGATTTCTGATAAAGTATTGCGTTTTCACCGTCGGCATAGTACTTCTTGCGCTCTGCGTATGGCTCGAAACCATGCTTCTCATAGAAGCGGCGGGCTTTTGTATTGCCTTCGCGGACCTCGAGGAACATTTTATCGCCTTTTGCGAAATCGAGATGCGCAAGGCCCGCGTTCAATAGCGCCGTGCCGATTCCTGCGCGCTGGTGCGACGCGTTTGCGGCGATGCTCAGAAGTTCGCTGTCCGGCCCCATCAGGTGGAAGACTGCATAACCCAATATATCCTTGCTGTCATTCTGGAGGGGCGAAGCCCCGATAGAATCACGGGAATCTTCGTTGGTGTTAAACTGCGCCGCTTCCTCGTAAACGACGCACAGGGCGTAGTCCGCCGTGATTTCTGCAATAAACTGCCGCTCGTTCCAGTCCTGGAAGGCAAGCGCCTTCTGGATTTGAAGCACCTGCGGCAAGTCATCTATTTTCATTTCGCGAACGGGCATCGGCAAACCTTCCGCAAGCCCGCGGGCTACGATTTCAACTTTTCGAAATAGGACGGCTGAATGTAGTTCGCTTCCTGAATGAGCGACGGCTTTACGGTACTGAACAGCGGGGCCCACATGTCGAGAGGCTTGCCCGTATCGAGCGAAACACTTGCGCCAATCTCTGCAAAGGCGGCCTTGAGCGCTTCGTCTTCCTGCGCGGGGGCGTCCGCGACAATCGCCTTGACTTTCGCGTTCTTGATGCGTTCGATAACCTCGGGCGTCTCGATGAAAAATTCCTCGCCGTTCAGCCTCATGTACCAGAACCCGGTGCGCGCGCGGATAACAACCGCAATCTCGGCGCATTCCTTGCCCGCGACAACACCTGCGGGGGCCGGCATCTCGGGTGCTTTGCCCGCGGCATCGGTACACGCAAGTGTATTGTCCGCGGCATCGTGCGCAAAACATGCGAGCGCCTGCAGGGTCGTGACCCCGTAGAGTTCGCGCTTCCCGCTGAAGCAAAGCCCCTGGCAGAATGCCACTCCGGTCCTGAGCCCGCTGAAAGAGCCGGGCCCGAGCGTCACCATCACGCGCTTTACGTCATCGAGAGTCGCGCCCACGCGCGTGAGCAGCGTGTCGAGCGATTCCCCGAGAATTTCCCCGCGGGCCTCCGTGTTCACGATTTCCTCGTAAACGCGAGCGCTTGCATCCGTAGTTCGCGCATTCACAGGCTGGCCGCTGGTCGCAACCGCCATCGAGATGCCCTTCCGGGAAGTATCTACGTATAAGTCAATAGTCATTGGTCAATAGTCATTGGTCATTAGTCAATGGTTATTAGAATCGTCATCCTGAGGCCCTTCGACAAGCTCAGGGAAAACTCCGTCGAAGGATCTACCGCTTGATTGCTAGGCTCTTGTCGATAATCATGTCAATGAGCTGGCTGTAGGTAATGCCGTTGCAGGCCGCCTGAGCCGGGAGAATCGACGTGGGAGTCATGCCTGGGAGCGTGTTCGTCTCGATGGCGAAGAGTTCGCCGTCCTTCGTAATGCGGACGTCCGTACGGCTGTAGCCTGCGCCGCCGAGGGCGTAGTGGGCGTTCTTCACGAGTTCCTGAATGCGGGCGGTGAGTTCCGGCGCGAATTCCGCGGGAGTCACTTCCTGGCATTCCCCGTTGTACTTCGCTTCGAAGTCGAAGTATTCACGGGTCGTCATTCGCATCTCGGTGGGCGGGAGCGGCTTTTCGCCTTCAATGTATCCGCAGCTCGCTTCGCCGCCGGCAATAAACTTCTCGCACAGCAGGCGGTTGGAATCCTTGAACAGGTCCTGCGCAATCTTTCCGGCTTCGTCGAGATTCTTGGCGATGCCAATGCCGATGGAGGAGCCGCCCAGCGGGTCCTTGATCACGAGCGGGAACCCGAGTTCGTCGGCGACGCTCACGAGCGTATCGCCCGTAAAGTCGTGCTTCCAGATGACGCGGTACGGCGGGGTCGGGATGCCGTTCGCGCGGTAGATTTCCTTGGACTTGATCTTGTCCATCGCGAGTGCAGAAGCGAGAAGCCCGCAACCCGTGTACGGGATGCCCCAGTTCTCGAGCATCGCCTGGATGTGACCATCTTCGCCCCACTTGCCGTGCAGTGCCAAAAACGCGATGTCGGCAGCCGGGAGTTCGGAAAGGGCAGGGGACTTCTTGGAGCAGGCGGCCGTGCCTTCGAGGCTACGGAAGTAGTTCACCGAGAAGTTGTCCTTCTGGTACGGGGAAAGTTCGCGGGCGGACCAGTGCCAGGTGCCGTCCTTGTCAATCAAAACGGGGTGGATATTGTAGCGTTCCGGATTCATGGCGCGGACAACACCGGTGCCACTCACTACGGAAACATCGTGCTCGGTGGACGGGCCACCCATCAGGACCAATACGCGTAAGCGGGACATAAAAACCTCTTTGTGAATTATATGCTTTAATTATAGTAAAACGCCGGTACGAGGCCGACGCCAAAGAACCATATTTAGGATTGTTTATCGTGTTAAAAAATCGCTACATAATATGTAAAAATTTGTAGTTTATAAGGTAACGGATAATACGATGAAAATTGAACGCAAAAAAGTCGAAAGCGTGGGCGAGTTTAGCCCCAAGACCAAGGCGACACTTGCCGCCCTTTTGGGGCTTTCCGCGGCATTGTCCGTTCCGGCGGAGCCTCAGGGTAGCGATGCAGTTATTCCTACGCCCCCGACGGATTCAACAAATGCAATTACACAAGATTCTACCGTTTCTTTAGAGAAGGATTCGACATCCTCTGAATCAGGAAATTATGATTGGAGCGAATCTCCCTTAGGGGGCATTATGGAAGATTCTTATGATGAAGAACTCACCGATGAAGAAATAATTAATAATGCTATTGATGCAGCACTCGAACGGAATTATTTCAGGCGATGAATTTCTAGATTCGTTGATGTGGGTATATCATTGAATCAGAATCCCTTCGAACTCATAAAGACAAGCGACAAGAGCAAGGCCCGCCGCGGTCGGCTCCACACGGCGCATGGCGTCGTGGAAACACCGATTTTTATGCCGGTGGGCACTCTTGCGAGCGTGAAGGGGCTTTCGTCGCGGGACCTGCGCGAAATGCAAGCGCAGATCATTCTCGCGAATACGTACCACCTGTACTTGCGCCCAGGCACCAAGCTGATTGCCGAAGCGGGCGGCGTGCAAAAGTTCATGGGCTGGAACGGCCCCATGCTTACGGACAGCGGCGGATTCCAGGTCTGGAGCCTCAAGGATTTTCGCCACATTACCGAAGATGGAGTGGAATTTAAGAGTCTGCTGGACGGCAGCCGCCACAAATTCACGCCCGAATCCGTGATGCAAGCCCAGCGCGAAATCGGGGCCGACATCATCATGGCCTTTGACGAATGTACGCCTTATCCGAGCACGCCCGAGGAGGCCTCGCACTCGCTGGACCTGACGCTCAAATGGACCCGCCGCGCCATAGACTGGCTCAGCGAAAATCCGCCACTCCACGGCTACCCGCAATTCTTTTTCGGGATTGTGCAGGGCGGCATGCACAAGGAACTCCGCAAAAAGTCCATCGACGCGCTTAAGGAACTTGGCCCCGACGGTTACGCGATGGGCGGCCTTTCCGTAGGCGAACCCGTAGAAACCATGTACGAGATTGCGGATTTTTGCACAAACTACTTGCCCGAGGACCGCGCCCGCTACGTGATGGGGGTGGGCACGCCCTGGAACCTGCTTTCGCTTATTGCCCGCGGGGTCGACATGTTCGACTGTATTTTGCCCGCGAAAAACGCGCAGGACGGCCTCGTTTATACCAGCAGGGGAGTGCTTCGTTACAAGAACGCCAAGTTCGCGCACCAGCACGATGCGCCGCTGGACCCGGAATGCGACTGCTACTGCTGCCGGAACTACACGCGCGCCTATGTGCGCCACCTGTTCAAGACCAAGGAATCCCTCGGCTGGACGCTTTCCACCATTCACAACCTGCATTTTTACCTGCACCTGATGCAACAGGCCCGCGACCACATTGAAGCCGGTGATTTCGAGGAATGGTCCGCACAAATAATCCCGCAACTCCAGCAGGAAGCTTAAATCCACACCTTAAGCCGTAAAAAATTGTATTTTCTAGTAGATGATAAACTTTAAGACCCCAGAACTTTCTGATCGGGCGGCGGCGGCAAAGGCCGTGGCCGATTCGGGCTATATCGGCAGTGACGCAAGCTTCGCGAACATTTTCCTGCTACGGCAAAAGTACGGCACGCAGATTGCGCTGCAAGATGGGTTTCTTTTCCGCTACTATAACGGAGTTGGGAGCCGTCGCGGGTACGCTTTCCCGCTCGGGTCGGGGGAGCCGCAAGCAGCTCTCGCGCTTATTGCCGAAGACGCCCGCGAATCGGGTCGTCCGCTGGAATTCTGCCTTGTGGACGAGCCGCGGGCACAGATTTTGCGGGAGTATTTCGATGCGAATTCCTTCGTCGAAACGGATGGAGTTTTTGGCAAGGAATGCGCCGAGCCTCTACTCCGTTTCGAAGAAAACCGCGGCGACAGCGACTACATCTATTCTGCCGAAAGCCTTGCCACCTTGGCCGGAAACCAGTACAAGAAAAAGCGCAACCACGTTTCCCGATTTAACAGGACTTATTCGGACTACGAAATCCGCCCGCTTACGCCGGAGAATTTTGCAGACGCGCTCACAGTCGAAAAGAGTTGGCTCAATATCGAAACCTTGGGCGAATCCAGCGACACCGACTGTGAATGCACCTGCGAATGCCGCGAAGCCGCCTGGGCGGAACGCTCCGAAGATGAGAAATCTAGACTCTCGGAATACTGCGCTATCCGCGAGGCTCTTGAACACTTTGATGCTCTCGGCATGAAAGGGGCGGTGCTCTATATTGGCGGAGCTCCCGCTGGCATGACGATGGCGTCAGAAATTTTGCCCGGCGTCTGGGACACGCATTTTGAAAAGGTCATCGATGAATACGCCGTGAATGGCGGTTATGCGATTATAAACAAACTATTCGCCGAAAAACTCTGGGCTACGGGAGCTCATTTAATCAACCGCGAAGAGGACATCAACATCGAAGGCCTCCGCAAGGCCAAACTCTCGTACTACCCGCAAACGATTCTCAACAAAACGCACGTTACGAGTCATCTCGACCTTCATTGTCATCCCCGCGACCTTAATTGTCATCCTGAGCGAAGCGCGCAGCGCGAAGTCACTTTGGACACTTGGGCTTCAGCCCTTAGTGATCCATGGTCCCCCTTGCGGGGAGAAGGATCCAGTCCGGAGTAATCATGCTTTCCTCCATCCTCTCAAAAAAACAATGCGCCGCCTGCAAGTTCTGCTGCTCCTTCCGGCGTCAAAGCCTTTGGGAAACTCCTCTTTTCCCGCCCGAGGTCGCCGAAAAACTCAGCAAACCCAACGAATACGGCGTGGTGGGGGAGTTCCGCGACGGTCAAATTGTCCTTGGCGGCTACAAAACCGATGACCCCGAAGAAGAGGTCCCCTGTACCCTCCTGGACCCGCACAAAGGCTGCATCCTGAAGCCTGAAGACAAACCCTTCGACTGTAGCATCTGGCCACTCCGTATTATGCGTAAAAACGGTGAACTCGTCATCGCCCTCACGCCCACGTGCCCCGCCATCGGCGAAACTCCTTCCATAAAATTAAAAGAACTTGTGGAGGGCGGTCTGGGCGAAACCCTTCTGGAATATGCCAAGACACACCCCTACATTGTCAAGGAATACCGCGAAGGTTTCCCCGTACTGATGTAAAAAAACTCCCGGCACAAGGTCCGGGAATTTTATAAAACGAGAAATGTAAGGCCGCACGGTTTAACCGTGCAACTCTTTTTAGCCCTCGGTATGGAACATCTGGGCGGCTTCCATGCTGTAGGGGAATGCGGCGGATGGCGGATGTCCAGGACACGTCCTCGATTTCGTTCATGTAGCCATGGTCCGCAAGGCGGCCGATGTAACTGAACACGTAGGTGCCGATAAAGGTGGAGTAGCACTTCTTGTAGAAGTCCATGCGGTCCTTGAAATCGGGAATCTTCTCAGCTTCTTCGGTAATGGCGTTGAAGGCGTTGATGGTGGTCTTCAGCTGGTCGGGGGACACGGTCTGGAAGGCGAAGGTCCACCCATTACGCCCTTAATCCATTATGCAGCGGACATTCAGGTAGTTGCCCGATGTCATGGATGTTGTCGGGTAACCGATGTTGAGTCCGTCAAAAACGAGAGTCCCGAATTCGCTTTCCGTGTCCGTCCATAGGTAGGCGGTCACTCCCATTGACACGAATTTCAGGGTGTTCCCGATGATGCTGTAGCGTCCTGCCGGGTAAAGGCTGAATCCGTAAAGATCGCTTCCGTTTCCGCTTTCCCAGCCTTCGGTCGTCCTGAGAGCAGTCATGTCCTTCCCGGTGTTATCCTCCAGGTCTACAAAGTCCTGGGCGGACGGCAGCCGCCAACCCTCCGGGCAGGCCGTCTTGGCGTCGTCGGGAGAATACATCCTGCCGTATTTTTCGCAGTTCTCGTCGTCGTTCTCGTAGCAGTAACTTGTGAAATCCCCCTTGTATTTCAGGTTCTCGGCCAGCCAGGTCTGCGAGCCTATCGTCGTGGTGGCGTAAGTCCGCCCGTCGCGCTCGTCCGTGAAGGTCCCGGCGACAACCTGAGCAGGGTCCACGGCGCCCCAGGGAATATCCGTCGCCGCGCCCTTTATGCAGCGGAGCGATTCGAATGCGTATGACGAAGCCAATTCGACATTCGAGCTGGTATCGCCGAAAAGGAGTCTCCAATGCTGCGGGATTCCCATGTTCGTCGAAGCCATGATAAAGAAGGCCCCGTAGCCGTAATACTTTTCCTGCCTTTCCGTTTCGGGCGGCAGAACGGAATAACCCGGGAACAGTGCCGTAAACCCGTAATCGTCCGTTCCCATGAACTCTTCTGCCGCCGCCTTTTTCCCGGCGACGTCGCGCCCGCCCATTTCTTCTTCGAGAATCTCGAAGTCGTCAAGGTTTGGCACGCGCCAGCCCACTGGGCATATCCCCTGGACATTGCTCCCGATATCGCAGGGCTCTTCGGTGCAGCCCACTGCCGCGGCCCATGTATAGAGCCGCCCGTATTTTTCGCAGTTGGCGGGATTTCCTTCCGGGCAGTAACTGAGGGAATCCATGGTTTCCGAAGAAGCTCGATAGGCGTAGTTCAGGTTCTCCGCCATCCACACCTGTTCGCCGATTTTTACCGTCCTGTACACTTGACCGTCCCGCTTGTCCACAAGGAGCGTGGAATCGGCTTCAGCGTCTTCTCCCGGGACGTAGAACTCGGCAATGCAGATATCCTTCATTCTCTTGGCCGTAGCCTGCAAGTATTCATCGGCGGCAACTTTCGGCGTGAACTTCATGACGCATGTCAAGTGAAGTACGCTGCAACGGTCCAGTTTGAAAAGGTCCGTCACGGCCCCGCCGTTTTCGGCACAGTAGTCTGCGAAGGCCGTAGAATCCGCCCGGCAACTTGCTGTGGCACTGTCGCCGTAAGAATTGTCCAGGTGATCCTCCACTACAGCGTCCAGCGAATCCCGATTCAAAAATTCCGTATAGATGTTCTTCTTGTAGGTGCGAGTCAAGTTCATGCGGACGCCGTTCTGTTCGGCATACAGGTTCACGGTGCAACCGTCGTCAACGGTCCCGCCCGCATGCTCATAGTAGGGCTTGGCGGCTGTGGTAAAATCGACATCGAACCACGACAAGCCCCGTTCCTTGTCCTTGACTTCCACGAGCCTCAGGGCGACCTTGGGTTCCCACGTCATCAGCCTTGCGTAGGCGGCGCTATCCAGGTTCGTGGCGTTCTGCTCTTCGGTATAGCCGTTGGCGATTTCCTTGTCTGAATCGCTGCAAGCGGTGTAGAACAGGAACGCAAGACACGTGATGGATAGGATTTTCGGAAACCATTTCATTTTTCAATCTCTTTCGTCAGCGGGAACAACTGCAAGTTCACCCTGTAAATCCGGTCGTAATCTTCTGCGGCAGAAACAATCTCGGCAATCTTCTTGCGGCAGATGTCGAGTTCCTTTACAATCCGCTCGTATGCCTCCCGGTTTACGGCAACCGTCATTCCCGAAAAGTTGCGGTCGGATACCGGGAAATTCTCGATGGCCTTCTCCGCGAACCTTGCCATTTGCTTGTGCATGTTGCGGATTGCCTTTGGAATCTTTTCGGAAGAACCCAGAATCGCCTTGTCGGATTGCACATACCTGTTTCTGTGCTCTTTCAGGAACCCCGCCTGCACCATGAAGGTAAGGGAGTTCCTCACGTTCTCGGGAGTTACGTTCTCGTAGAATAATTGAGCCAACTTTGACGGCGTAGCGACGGCAACCCTGGGCGCAAGTTCCCTCAGGATGGGGTTCCACCAGTTCTTGAAGTAATCGTAGGCGTCGCCCTCTACAATCCTGACCTTGTTGTCCTTCGCTATGGATTCCATGAGTTCAAGGGCTTCCTGCTTTTTCTTTTCTACGGGAGTGTTGCCGTAGGTGACCATTGCCAAAAAATAGGACGTCTGGATCTTGGAAAGACCCATGGCACTTGCCACGCGGGCGGCTCCGACACCGCTCAACTTCGACTTCCCGTCACAGACAAGTTTCAGGAATCTTGTGGAGGAGTATCCTGCCATCTTGTTGAAGCCGCGCCAGGACAGGCCGGTCATCATCTTGCGCTCTTCGTAGAAATCCCTGATATAAAGGCGATAATCTTTGTAGTCGGATATTGGTTTCATAGGGCTTCTTCAAATTTACCTAATTGGGCAGATTTTTTCAAATTTTTTGAAAGGGAAAAAAACGGTAAAAATGAAGATTTCGTCGTGCGGACACAGAAATTTTTTCTATATGTCTCACAGTGAGTCATATAGAAAATTTTCGGTAAAAATACGACGAAAAATGTTTTTTTCGGTGCGTTTATGGGTGGAATTTTGCATGCCGCCTTGTTATTTTTTAGGGGTAAATCATTACGACGGTTTCGCTATGAAAAATTCATTCGCCAAGAAATTTGATAAAGTGTCATCCTGGAGCCGCAGGGCGGCGGTAGGGAGCGTGCTCGCGGCGCTTTGCCTTGGGGCGTTTGTGGGCTGTGATGATGACGAAAGCGGTTTTGCGACGCGTCCGGACGGGACGGAATCTTCGTCCAGTAGCAGTGTCACCCTGAACCCTTCGACAAGCTCAGGACAGGCTCTAGAGTCGAATGGGTCTAGCGAGACACGTGCGTCCAGCAGCAGTTCCTCCAATTCGTCGTCGTCCGGTCCCGCCGCGGGAACTCTGACCTACGGCGGACAAACGTACAGGACGGTGGTCATCGGTGCGCAGACATGGATGGCCGAGAACCTGAACTACGAATACAAGGTGAACGGTTCGACCTACGGCAACTGGTGCTACAACGACAGCGCCCTGTACTGCGAACGGTACGGGCGCCTCTATACTTGGGCCGCGGCGATGGATTCGGCGACGACAGGCTGCGGCTACGGCGCGACTTGCGAAACGGACGCCGGCGCGGTGCAGGGTATCTGCCCCGACGGCTGGCATTTGCCTAGCCGTGCGGAATGGGATACGCTGATCGCGTTTGTCGGTGGAAAGGACGTGGCGGGGAGACGGCTTAGGTCGATCTCGGGGTGGTATGACAATGCAAACGGCGACGACGGCTACGGCTTCTCGGCGCTCCCTTCCGGAATAAGGCACGGCAACGGGGGCTTCGACAACGCGGGCCAAAACGCGAACTTCTGGTCCTCCTCCGAGAGCAGCCCGGACAGTTCGTCCCAGATGTATATGTACTACACCGTCCGAAGGGCGGGTCCGATCGACAATGCCAAGAATAAGGCATTCTCAGTCCGCTGCGTCAAGGACTCCAAGTAATAACCCAAAGGTTTCGCTATGAAAAAATTATTCGCCATGAACTTTGTGAAAGTGTCATCCTGGAGAGGCGGGGCGGCGGTAGGGTGCGTGCTCGCGGCGCTTTGCCTTGGGGCGTTTGTGGGCTGTGATGATGACGAAAGCGGTTTTGCGACGCGTCCGGACGGGACGGAATCTTCGTCCAGTAGCAGTGTCACCCTGAACCCTTCGACAAGCTCAGGACAGGCTCTGGAGTCGAATGGGTCTAGCGAGACACGTGCGTCCAGCAGCAGTTCTGCGGGCAAGGTAAATTGTTCGGCGCTCTTGGAAGGCGAAACGGGTTGGAATTGGGATGTGTCAAAGGAATGTCGCTTTAACCCTGATATTGACTACGGCTCTATGACCGATGAACGCGACGGCAAGGTTTATAGGACAGTAACGATTGGCGACCAGGTATGGATGGCGGAGAACCTGAACTACGCCGATAGCGTAAAGACCCCGAGCCTGAAGCGCAGGAACTGGTGCTACAACAATGTTGCGGCAAACTGCGACGTGACTGGTCGCCTGTACACCTGGGCAGCGGCAATGGATTCTGTAAAGACTGGCTGCGGTTACGAGAATTGCTCTCCGACCTTGCCTGCTCAGGGTGTCTGCCCGCCGAATTGGCACTTGCCGACTTATGCCGAATGGAACGTTCTGTTCACGGCGGTGGGCGGCCAATCAACTGCGGGCAAGGTACTCAAGTCGCAGAGCGGATGGTATAGCAACGGTAACGGCACGGATGCTTTCGGGTTCAGTGCCTTGCCCGCCGGCAACAGGTACGCCGATGGCCAATTCAACTATGGTGGCCGCAACGTGCGCTTCTGGTGTTCAACAGAGTACCATACCGGCGACGCGTACCGCATGCACTTGGACTACCTCAACGAGAAAGCGGCGAATCCGGGCATCAACAGTAAGAACGACGGGTACTCCGTCCGTTGCATCAAGGACTCGGACTAAATCCCCAAAGGTTTTGCTATGAAAAATACATTCGCGAAAATGTTTACGGTCTGTGCCCTTGCGGGGGTGCTCGGTTTCGCCCTGACCGCCTGTGACGATTCTTCGTCGGCGGGGGGTGATGGCGGCGAAACATCGACCAAGTCCAGCAACTCTAGTTCTTCAAGTGTCACCCCGAGCGATGTCGAGGGGTCTAGCAAAACTGCCTGGGATTACTTGAATCCGGACATCGATTATGGAGAGTTTACCGATGAACGTGATGGACAAGTCTATAAGACGGTTAAAATCGGTGACCAGGTGTGGATGGCGGAGAACTTGAACTACGCCTACACCGGCGTTCCCTTTGATAACGGCAACTATACTTCCGATTCTACTAGCTGGTGCTACGACAACGACCCTGCCAACTGCGCCAAGTACGGCCGCCTGTACACCTGGGCTGCGGCCATGGACAGCGTGGGCGAGTGGAGCACAAACGGCAAGGGCTGCGGCCTTGACAATACTTGTAGCGTCGCTTCGGCGGGCTCAGCGACCTTGGTGCGGGGCATCTGCCCCAAGGGCTGGCACCTGCCAAGCAATGATGAATGGAAGGACCTGATTGTGACCGTTGACGGTTCCATTACGGAATATACGTCTTCAAATACGGCGGGTTCCAAGCTGAAGTCCCAGACTGGCTGGACGGCGTCCAGCGGCATCACCAACGAGGATGCCTTCGGGTTTTCGGCGCTTCCTGCCGGCTACAGGGGCAACGGTGGGGATTACTACAGCGAGGGTAACGACGCGCGCTTCTGGAGTTCTACCGTGCCCGGTAGCGACTACTACGCGTACTTCATGGAATTGTACTTCTACATCGACTCTGCGTCCCTGTATAACAACTACAAGTGCAACGGGTTTTCTGTTCGTTGCGTCAAGGATTCTGAGTAATTTCCAAAAGGTTTTGCTTTGAAAAACACATTCGCGAAAATGTTTACGGTCTGCGCCCTTGCGGGGGTGCTCGGGTTCGCTCTGACCGCCTGCGACGATTCTTCGTCGGCGGGGGGTGATAATGGTAGTGGCGGGAACCGTGGTGGAATTCCTGACACCGTCGAGACATTCATGGAACTGTCGGACTATGACTGCGGCAAGAGTCAGAAGTGCGTTGCCACCTACCTGACGGAATACCATAACATGGCTGTTTGCGATGGCGACAACGGCTGGGTCATCGGGACTCTCATCGAGAAGATGGACTGCGACTTTTCTTCGTCGAGCGCCAAGGCCACTGATAAGGATAGCGAGCCTGCCGAAGTGTCCTGTTCGTCGGTGGAGAAGGGGCTGCCGGACAGCGACGCCAAGTCCAGCAGCTCGGCGAAAGAAACCAAGACTTCTTCTGACTCCAAGAGTTCAAGTTCTGTAAAGTCGGGGGATTCTTCCAGCAGCAGTTCTGCGGGGAAAGTGAATTGTCCGGCGCTCTTGGAAGGGAAAACGCATTGGAGTTGGGATGTGCCGAAGGAATGCCGATTTAATCCTGATATTGACTATGGCTCTATGACCGATGAACGCGACGGCAAGGTTTACAGGACGGTAACGATTGGCGACCAGGTATGGATGGCGGAAAACCTGAACTATGCCAATGGCGTAAAGACCCCGAGCCTGAATGGTCGGAACTGGTGCTGCGATGACAAACCCGCAAACTGCAACGTGGGCGGTCGCCTTTACACCTGGGCGGCGGCAATCGACTCGGTAAAGACTGGCTGCGGATACGGTTCGACATGCTCGCCGACCTTGCCTGTGCAGGGCATTTGCCCCACAGGCTGGCACTTGCCCAGTAATGTGGAATGGAACACCTTGTTCACGGCGGTGGGCGGTTCCGATATTGCGGGCAAGGTGCTCAAGTCGCAGAGCGACTGGTACAGTAACGGTAACGGCACGGACACTTTCGGTTTTTCCGCGCTGCCTGCTGGCTACAGGAGCCGCAGTGGCGAATTCATCCACGAAGGTAGCTTCGCTTACTTCTGGAGCTCTACTGAGTACAATAGCTACCACGCGTACCGCATATACTTGGGCTACGGCAGCGACGATCCGAACCTGGACTACAACTATAAGTACATCGGGTACTCCATCCGTTGCGTGAAGGACTCCGAGTAATAACCCAAAGGTTTCGCTATGAAAAATACATTCGCGAAAAAGTTTACGGTCTGCGCCCTTGCGTGGATGTTTGGCGCTGCGTTTATCGCCTGCGGGGACGACGGGTCGTCTTCGCCGAGCGCGAAAGGACTCCCTGCCGAAGTGACGGACAAGGCGGAACTCGAGACATACGAGTGCAGCATGGATGTCATCGGCGAGAAGGTCTATGTGACCGAACTCGAAGAGAACTACGAATGCGACGGCGAAAAGTGGTTCAAGTCCTACGACCAGACAAAGCCGAGTTCGACAGAGTCATCGAGCGGCAAGAATCCCGACGGCTCCAGCGACTCCAAGACTGCTGATAGGGATGGTTCGTCGAGTAGCGGAGTCAATAAATTTCTTCAGAATTTAGATTCTTCAAAATCGGTTTGGGATTACTTGAATCCTGATATTGATTATGGTGAATTTACCGATAAACGAGATGGTAAAATCTACAAGACCGTTGTAATTGGTGGGCATGTTTGGATGGCTGAAAATTTGAATTACGCATATAAAGAGCCGACAGAAACTTTGGATTCTTTGAGCCTTTGCTATGAAAATAATCCTGTAAATTGTACATATTTCGGACGCCTGTATTTATGGTCTGCTGCTATGGATAGTGCTGGAGTTGCATCTGGAATAGCTAGTCAATGTAGTGAAGGCGTTGAATGTGCTGCGTCTTTTCCAATTCAAGGAGTTTGCCCCGAAAGCTGGCATTTACCTCGCTACAATGAATGGGAAAGTATGCTGAATTATGTTGATTACAGTGTGTCTGGAATTAAGCTCAAAACAATCGGTGGTTGGGATACCAGTAATGATAGCCATCCACTTACCAATGAGAATTCTTTTGGTTTTTCCATTTTGCCTGGTGGCATGAATTATCATAAAAAATATCAAAGTGTAGGAACAGGTGCTTATTTTTGGACTTCAACAGGTAGGCATATACATGTTATGAGTTCGGATTCTAGTATGGGAAGCTCTCTTCTTGATCGCGGTGCTTATATGTCTGTCCGTTGTGTCATGGATAGTGCTGATGGCTGGAGCTGGAATGTTCCCAAAAAGGATCGGTTGAATCCAAAGCTTACTTATGGAACAATGACAGATTCCCGAGATAATCAAACCTATAAAACTATTGAAATAGGAAATCAAGTCTGGATGGCGGAGAATCTAAACTTTGATGATGAATCGGGAAAAAGCTTCTGCTATGATGATAATCCCGATTATTGCGCTGTGACGGGCCGCCTTTACACATGGGCTGCAGCTATAGATTCTTCTACATTAGCAAATGATGAGAGTAATCCACAAATTTGCGGTATCGGGCATATATGCGACAGACTTACTCAGGAAAATCTTGATAAAAAAGCTATTCAAGGAATCTGTCCAAGTGGTTGGCATCTACCAAGCAGTACAGAATGGCGTACTCTCATTACAGAAGCAGGTGGCGAAAATTTGGCGGCACGAACATTAAAATCTAGTTCTGGTTGGAATACTGATTCCTATGGTTATGGTGATGGAACTGACGAAAAAGGTTTTTCCGCTTTACCTGCAGGAGATAGAAACAGAAAAGCGGAATTTACTGATGCTGGAAGTAGCACTGTTTTTTGGTCATCTTCTGAAGGAGAATGGAACGATTACTACAATTATGCGGCTTGTTTTGGTTTTCATGCAGGCAATAAAGTGACATCTGTTTATGATTTCAAAAATATCGCCCGATCAGTTCGTTGCATCAAGGACTCCGAGTAATAACCCAAAGGTTTCGCTATGAAAAATTCATTTGCCAAGAAATTTGTGAAAGTGTCATCCTGGAGAGGCGGGACGGCGGTAGGGTGCGTGCTCGCGGCGCTTTGCCTTGGGGTTTTTGTCGGCTGTGACGATTCGTCATCGGCGGGTGGCGATGAAACCGAAATAAGTGCCCTGAGCAGCAGCGCCAAGGTCACTGATAAGGATAGCGAGCCTGCCGAAGGCTCCAGTTCGTCGGTGGAGAAGGGGCGGCCGGATAGCGACGCCAAGTCCAGCAGTTCGGCGAAAGAAACCAAGACTTCTTCTGACTCCAAGAGTTCAAGTTCTGTGAAGTCGGGTGACTCGTCCAGCAGCAGTTCTGCGGGCAAGGTGAATGGCTTGGCGACGCCGTGCAAGACTGAAACCGAAGACAACTGCGAGTATGGCGAGTTGGTGGATGAACGCGATGGCCAGACATACAAGACGGTGAAAATCGGCGACAAGGTGTGGATGGCCGAAAACCTGAACTATGACCCTGGACAGGGTGGTTCAGGTTCGTCGGCATACGATTGGTCATGGTGCTATGACGACGACCCTTCCAATTGCGCCAAATACGGGCGGCTCTACACCTGGGCCGCCGCGATGGACTCCGCTACGACCTATTGTGGTTTCGGCAAGTCCTGCACGGCGACGCATCCCGTCCAGGGCATCTGCCCGAGCGGCTGGCACCTTCCCGATACGACCGATTGGCACGATCTCATCGTAGCTGCCGGCGGACAGTATTCCGCGGGAGCAAAGTTGAAATCGACCTCCGGGTGGGAGAACGATGGGTGGGGGAACGATGGCAACGGCACGGATGCGTTCGGCTTCTCGGCGCTCCCGTCCGGCTACAGGAGCAGAGGCGGGGACTACTACACCGCCGGCGGCTATGCGAACATCTGGTCTTCTTTCGAGTACATCACGGGCCTCGTCGCGTACCAGATGATCCTGCGCAGCACCAACGCGTACGCATACGTGGATCGCAGCAATGAGGACTACGGCTACGCGGTCCGCTGCGTGAAGGACTCGGACTAAATCTCAAAAGGTTTCCCTATGAAAAACACGTTCTCTAGAAAGTTTACGGTCTGTGCCCTTGCGGGGGTGCTTGGTTCTGCGTTTATCGCCTGCGGTGACGACAACTCGTCTTCGCCGAGCGCGAAAGGACTCCCTGCCGAAGTGACGGACAAGGCGGAACTCGAGACATACGAGTGCAGCATGGATGTCATCGGCGAGAAGGTCTATGTGACCGAACTCGAAGAGAACTACGAATGCGACGGCGAGAAGTGGTTCAAGTCCTACGACCAGACAAAGCCGAGTTCTACAAAGTCGTCGGGCAGCAAGGACACCGACGGCTCCAGCGACTCCAGGGCTACCGACAAGGAAGGTTCTTCGGACAACGACAAGGGCGAGGCGAAATCAAGCAGTTCCGCAAAGTCCAGCAGTTGGCGGCCGACCGAAATCCTTGAACCCGAAATCACCGTGAACGAGACCTGCACCGAAGTGGGCGCCTGCGACGCCATGGTCAAGACCGACATCAGCACGTGGCACTTTGTGCGCAAGGATGGCTTTGACAGGGACATGGAATACATCTATTTCGTGGAAGGCACGCAGCTTATGGTCAAGACGATCGATTACAAGGGGGTCGAAGACATCGACACGCTGAAAGTCTATAGCGACATGACCAATGAAATCAGTCAGGAATACGCCTTCAACGCCGCAAAGTCCACCTGCAAGAACGGCGGCGGGAACGACAACAAAATAAAGAGTTGCGTGAAGGACACGGTAAAGGCGTTGCCAGAATGCAATGCGAGTAGGGAAGGATTTATCGGAAAGAAGGATTCTTCGTCCTATGTTGTCTGTAAAAATGGTTCGTGGGAAAAGGCCAAGGAAATTGACATGGATACTTATGGCAAAACGTGCACCAACGCAGAAGTGGGGACGAGAACAAATGGCGTTGTGACCGAAACTAACAAGTATTATTGCACGGCAAATGGTTGGGTCTCTCTAATGCGTTGGAACTGGGATGTGCCAAAGGAAGCCTACTTTAATCCGAATATTACTTACGGCTCCATGACCGATGAACGCGACGGCAAGGTTTACAGGACGGTGCAGATAGGTGACCAGATATGGATGGCGGAGAACCTGAACTACGCTGACAGCGTCAAGACACCGAGTCTGTTGGAACGCAGTTGGTGCTACGACAATAAAACCGAGAACTGCGACGTGGCGGGCCGCCTTTACACCTGGGCGGCGGCAATAGATTCCGTTGCACTCTATGATAATGGCAATGGTGTGAATTGTGGTGATGGCGTTAACTGCACTATGCCTAAAAAAGTGCGGGGCATTTGTCCTTCAGGCTGGCACTTGCCTAGATATGCTACAATTGATGATGATGAATTCCGTATCATGTATATTGCAGTGGGCGAAGAAGAAGAAACGGCAGGCAAGGCTCTCAAGTCGCAGATGGGATGGGAATATCGTGGTTGTAAATATATCGGCACCGACACCCTCGGTTTTTCAGGGATTCCTGCTGGTTACAGGACCAGCTCCGGCAAATTCATCGGAGGTCTCGCTTATTTCCATACTACCATGGACCGAACTGACGGTTTGAGTTTTACCGATGCTAAGTATTTGTCTTATGGATCCGATTGGATGGGCAAGGAAAGGCTTTACAAGAGTGACGCCTACTCCGTCCGTTGCGTGAAGGACTAAATTTCGCCAATAGCCTCAAGTTCCTTTGAAAAATATTGGAGTGTTGAATATTTTATCGCAGGGAGATTTAGATTGCTTTTGCTCCTGACGCTTGTTAGGTAGAATTGCAGGTACTTTTTGAACTTGTCCTCTATTAAATGGTGGTTGTCCTGCAATTCCTTGAATTCGTTTTGGTCAATTTTTGTTGGTTCGTCAATATCGGAATCTTCTATTATCAGTGATTTGGAAAAGTCCAATGCGGGGACTCTGCCTTTCGAACTTTTCTCAATGCGAGATGAAGAAGAGAAAAAGTAACAATGCGATACGCCACTGTTTTTGGGCTTGTGCGCGTTAGTCCTGAAAGGGATTGCAAAAGTTAATTCGCCAAGCGACAACAGCAAAACAAGGTGGGGGCGTTCTGGTTTGCCCAAAATTTCAGGATGGTTCTGGTGCCTCCAAAAAAAATACCGTTTCTTATACTTTCATATAAAAAACGGCAAAATTGGTCTTTCTTTTTTTTCTCAGGTAGCGACCTACCACCCTGTTCCTGCCGTTAATATACATTTTTTTTATAAAAAAAGCAAGCGATAGTGAAATTTTTTTTCAAAATCGGTAAAAATGAAGATTTCGTCGTGCGGACACAGAAATTTTTCCTATATGTCTCACGGTGAGTCATATAGAAAATTTTCGATAAAAAGTCGCCGAAAAAACTTCTTTTTCGGTGCGTTGACGGGTGGGATTTTGCGGACCGCCTTGTTATTTTTTTAGGGGTAAATTTTTATGACGGGTTTTTATGAAAAATTCATTTGCCAAGAAATTTGTGAAAGTGTCATCCTGGAGCCGCGGGGCGGCGATAGGATCCATTCTGGTGGCATTTTGCCTTGGGGTGGTTGTGGGCTGTGACGATTCTTCGTCGGCTTCGGCAGAGAACAGTGAACCTGCGGCGTTGAGTAGTGCTGAAAAGCAGGGGCGTTCATCTTCGAGCTCGGTATCTTCGGCGGGTTCGGAGACCTTGTCTTCTTCTTCTCGTTGCGCAGGTGCTTCTGAAGAATGTGACGAAGCAATCTCTAGCGACGGCAATGCGGAGTCGAATGGGTCTAGCCGGTCTAGTTCGTCCGAAAAGAAAACGGAGTCTAGTAGCTCGGAGAAATTGTCCGAGGCAAGTAGCAGTTCTGCGGATAAGGTGGATTGTTCGACATTTTTAGAGTTGGAAAAAAAACATGACAAATGGAATTGGTATGTGCCGAAGGAATGCCGGTTTAATCCTGATATTGACTACGGCTCTATGACCGACAGCCGCGATGGTCAAGTTTATAGAACGGTAAAAATCGGTTCGCAGGTGTGGATGGCGGAGAATTTGAACTATGCTTACACAGGTGTGAAATTCAATTATAGAGACGATAACTCTGATAAAGACTATAGTTCTGATTCCTCAAGTTGGTGTTATCTTAATGTGCTGGGTAATTGTGCTGGGACAGGTCGCCTTTACACCTGGGCTGCAGCAATTGACTCGGTGAAACTTGCAAATGATGCCGAGAACCCGTTGGATTGCGGTTATGGCAAAAACTGCTCTCTTCCTGCAAGAGTTCAGGGAATCTGTCCCGAAGGCTGGCATTTGCCGACTGCGGCCGAATGGGATACGCTGTTTACAACTGTCGGGGGTAAATCTACGGCAGGTAATATACTGAAATCCCAAACGGGCTGGTGCTGTGATGCTAACGGCGACGATGCTTATGGTTTTTCAGCGTTGCCTGTAGGCTTTAGACATCAGTCTGGCTACTTTGACCATTTTAGAGACCACGCATACTTCTGGAGTGGGGATGCGACTCTTCTTGTTGAAAAAGCTGGTTCCATGAGCTTGATTGCCAAGGACGAGTATGCGTATCGGTCTGGGAGTTATAAATTTTTTGCCTACTCGGTTCGTTGCGTAAAGGACTCCGAGTAATAACCCAAAGGTTTCCCTATGAAAAACACATTCGCGAAAAAGTTTACGGTTTGCGCCCTTGCGTGGGTGCTCGGTGTTGCGTTTACAGCCTGCGGTGACGACGACTCGTCTTCACCGAAAGGGACGGGGCTCCCTGCCGAAGTGGCTGACAAGGCGGAACTCGAAACCTACGAGTGCAGCATGGATGTCATCGGCGAGAAGGTCTATGTAGCAGACCTTGAACTGAACTACGAATGCGACGGCGAAAAGTGGTTCAAGTCCTACGACCAGACAAAGCCGAGTTCAACATCTACAAAGTCGTCGAGTAGCAAGGACACCGGCGGCGGCGACAGTTCCGATGATCTTTCCAGCGGCACATCGTTCGTCCCGGGTTCGTCCGACGAAGGCGATTCGTCCGAAGATCTTTCCTCCGCTGACGGCGCGAACGACGACAATGGAAAATCGCAACAGGGCGGAAGTTCCCAGGGAAAGCCCGGCAGTTCGAGCGATGACTCCACCTCCAGCATGGACGAATCTAGTTCCAGCTCCGCCGCAGCGGAAAACTTTTGCGAGCCCGGCTCGTACGATCCGGACGCGCAACTCTGCGATGTTCGCGACGGCAAACTCTACGGAATCATCCGAATCGGCGCGCAAACCTGGATGGCCGAAAACCTGAATTTCGATTACAAGGTCGCAGGCGCCACCTACCGCAATTGGTGCTACAACGATAGCGCCAAATACTGCTCCACGATGGGCCGCTTGTACACTTGGGGAGCCGCGATGGACTCTGCTGCTGTCGGTTGCGGCCATGGCAGGGAATGCGCGGCGGATACCGGAAGGGTAAAAGGCGTCTGCCCGAATGACTGGCATTTGCCGAGCCCGGCGGAATGGGATACCCTCTTCGCGGCCGTTGGCGGTCAATCCGTTGCGGGAACTGCATTGAAATCGAAGACGGGGTGGCATGACGGCAGCGCGAGCTATATTCCCGGCACGAACAGCTCCGGCTTCTCGGCGCTCCCATCCGGATACAGGAGTGCCACCGACGGGTACTTCAGGCTTCTGGGCGGCGACGCGCACTTCTGGTCCTCTTCGGAGGAGGGCACTGTCAACGCGTACGGCATGTACCTGTACTACAGCGACTCGAGCGCGAACCAGTACAATTACCACAAGAAATACGGCTTCGCGGTCCGCTGCGTCAAGGATTAAGAATCAGGAGAAATCGCTATGAAAGCCGCCAAACCGTTCCTTTTTCCGCTCCTTCTTGCCGCCTTCCTCGCCGGATGCGGCGATTCTTCCACCGGAAGCGACGGCGGCGACAGTTCCGAAGAGCTTTCCAGCGGAACATCGTTCGTCCCGGGTTCCTCCGACGAAGAAACATCCGGATCCTCCAGCTCGCGCGTCGGCAAAAGTTCCGCCAAGGTCTCCAGCAGTTCGTCGATTGCCGTCGATTACAACGCTCTCTGCGGCGCAACGCCTTACGATTCGACGACGCATTTCTGCGACATCCGCGACAGCGCCGTCTACGCGATGGTCCGCATCGGCTCGCAGACATGGATGGCCGAGAACCTGAACTACGAATACAAGGTCGAGGGTGCCTCGTTCGGCAATTGCTGCTATGTCAACAGTGCCGATTCCTGCGCCAAGTACGGCAAACTCTACACTTGGCCCGCGGCGATGGACTCTGCGTCGACGGGCTGCGGATATGGCTCCGAATGCGATGCCGACACCGGCGCGGTGCAAGGTGTCTGTCCGAACGGATGGCATTTGCCGAGCCGAACGGAATGGGATACCCTTTTCGCCGCCACGATTGTCGGCGGTCAATCCGTTGCGGGAACGGCATTGAAATCGGAGACGGGGTGGTATGACGGCAGCGCGAGCTATGTTCCCGGCACGAACAGTTCCGGCTTCTCGGCGCTCCCGTCCGGCAACAGGGACGACAACGGGATTTTCTACTATGCGGGCAGGTACGCGGGCTTCTGGTCTTCTTCGGAGAATGGCCCGGAGGGGGCGTACACCATGCGCTTGAGCTACGGCAACGCGGAAGCGAACCTGAGGTACGGCAACAAGTACGACGGTTTCTCCGTCCGCTGCGTGAAAGATTGAGAATCAGGAGAAATCGCCGTGAAAGCCGTCAAACTGCTTCTCCTCTCGTTCTTCTTTGCCGCCCTGCTCGTCGCCTGCGGGGACGACGTTTCCGCGAATGACGATGAAAACGGCGGCACTTCTCCGACCACCATGACGGACGAACGCGACGGCCAGGCCTACAGGATCGTCACCATCGGCTCGCAGACCTGGATGGCGGAGAACCTGAACTTCGACTACAAGGTTGCAGGAGAATCCTATGGCTCGTACTGCTATGACAATAGTGCCGACTCCTGTGCCAAGTACGGACGTCTCTACACCTGGGCCGCGGCGATGGATTCGGCGACGACGGGCTGCGGCTATGGCAAGACCTGCGCGGCGGATTCCGGAAGGGCGCAAGGCGTCTGCCCCACGGGCTGGCATTTGCCGAGTCGCGCGGAATGGGTAGCCCTCTTTATGGCCATCGGCGGCCAGTCTACTGCGGGCACGGCTTTGAAGGCAAGTTCAGGGTGGCATGACAACGGGAGCGGAACAGATGCCTACGGCTTCTCGGTGTTCCCGTCTGGCTACAGGAACGGCGGCGGAGACTACAGCCACGTGGGCAACGGCGCATACTTCTGGTCCGCTTCCGAAGACGACGCAAGCATTGCGTACCATATGTTCCTGGGCTATTCCTATGCGCACGCGTTCTTGGACAGCGGCTACAATAAGTACAACGCCTTCGCAGTGCGCTGCGTGAAGGACTCGGACTAAATCTCAAAAGGTTTCCCTATGAAAAACACATTCGCGAAAATGTTTACGGTCTGTGCCCTTGCTGGGGTGCTCGGTGTTGCATTTACTGGTTGCGACGATTCGTCATCGGCGGGGGGTGATAATAACGAAACAAGTGCCCTGAGCAGCGCTGAAGAGTACGGAAGTTCTAGTTCTTTTCGTCATTGCGAGGACTGTAAGGACGAAGCAATCTCCAGCAGCGGCAAGTCCACCGACTCAGCCGAAGTGACCGACGACTCCAGCGACAGCAAGGATAGCCCTTCTTCGGCAGGAACATCGACCAAGTCAAGCAACTCCAATTCGTCTGGAAATGGCGCAAAGTCAAGCAACAGTTCTGTGGGCAAGGAGGATTGTTCAGCGCTTCTGGAAGGAAATACGGGCTGGAGTTGGGATGTGCCGAAAGAATGCCGCTTCAATCCTGACATTGACTACGGCTCTATGACTGATGAGCGTGACGGCAATGTCTATAGGACGGTGAAAATTGGTGACCAGGTATGGATGGCAGAGAATCTGAACTACGACCCAGGACAGGGTGGTTTGGGTGAGGATAAATACGATTGGTCTTGGTGCTACAACAATGAGCCGAAAAATTGCGATGTGGCTGGTCGTCTTTACACCTGGGCAGCGGCTATTGATTCGGTGAAACTCGCTAATGATATAGAAAAACCATGTGTTTGTGGTTTTTACAAAGAGTGCCATAACATTGAACCTGTCCAAGGTATTTGTCCTAAAGGTTGGCATTTGCCAAGCAGGAGCGAGTGGGACACTTTGTTTAAGACTGTTCACGGTTGGTCCACTGCTGCCGCCAAACTCAAGGCCCAGAGTGGCTGGAATGGAAAAGGTAACGGCGATGACTCATTCGGATTTACCGCTATTCCTTCTGGCATCCGTACATTCTCTCAGAGATTTGACCATGTTGGTCACTATGCATATTTTTGGAGTTCTACTGATTACTACGGTTCCAGCGCATACGGTATATACCTGATCGATTATGACAGATCAAGGTACGAAAAGCAATTATCCAAGGATGGCGGGTACTCCGTCCGTTGCGTCAAGGACTCCGAGTAGGGGGGGGGCTAGCACACTAGGCTTTCCCTAACGCGAATGTTTATTCTGCTTTGCCTGTCTGTTTCTTTTTCAATTCAATCAGATCGAAATACATCAGACGGCTGTTCAAGGGCTTCTCAGGACCAAGACCGCGAAATTCCCTTTCCTGTTCTTCGGTGCTGAACAAGAACTTGAATTCGTTGTTTTGGTAAAATTTCAGGTTTCGTTCCCTGTTGTAGGAATCTACCAATAAAAACCGGCAACCGGTCTTGTTAAGCGGGTCAACGAACCAAGCCTTTATAAAACTGAGAACGTCACTCCCCAGATGTTTGCTCTGAAAATCAAGGCTTATGCCGAGTCTGCCTATCATGACGGCTGGATAACTGCTGTATATCTTTTCGCGGGGGATGTTTTTCTCGACTTTCTTCTTGCGTGACCCCGGAATTTTTTTGATGCTGTCATTGGAAAGAGTGAAAACCGCCACCAGTTGTGCCGGGTCATCGACAAGAGAAAAACAATAATTCTTGCAAAGCAACTCTTCGCTCTGTAAAAAGGCGTCTTTCGTGAAGAAATCATCCAAGTCGTTGTCCCCGCACTTGAATGATTTGCATAGGGCGGCCTTGCCTTGAGTGTAGAACCCAAAGCGGCAATTCTGTTGGAGAAAGTTCATTACTTAAATTCTCTAAAATCGGCCTTGGAGAGAATGTCCCTGGCCTGTTCAATTTGCTTGGAGAAATCGATGGAACCGCGACGCTTTTCGCTTTCTTCCATCATGAGGTCAAACCTGTCCGACGCTTCGCCGGTCAGTATCGGTACTGATGCTATTGCTAGTGCCATGACGACCTCCCTTGTTGAATTGAACTATAATCAATATACATTTTTCCTCGTGCTGGTGCAAGTGGTGAAACCTGCGTCAAAAGGTTTATTCGGGGCAAATAAAGCCTTTTTGACTGTGCTAGAGTAAAAATAACTTTTTGAAGTGTCACAAAATGACAAAATGGAAGAATTTTGCATGCCGCCTTGTTATTTTTTAGGGGTAAATCATTACGACGGTTTTTTATGAAGAATTCATTTGCCAAAAGTTTTGTGGTCTGTGCCCTTGCTGGGGTGCTCGGTGTTGCGTTTACTGGTTGCGACGATTCGTCATCGGCGGGTGGCGATGAAACCGAAACAAGCGCCCTGAGCAGCAGCGCCAAGGTCACTGAGCCAGCCCAATGAATATGGCGTGGTGGGGAAATTCCGCGACGGTCAAATTATCCTTGGCGGCTACCGCACCGACGACCCCGAAGAAGAAGTCCCGTGCACCTTTTTGGACCCGGAATGCGGTTGCATCCTAAAGCCTGAAGACAAACCCTTCGACTGTAGCATCTGGCCGCTCCGCATTATGAATAAAGACGGTAAACTCGTCATCGCGCTCACGCCTACATGCCCGAGCATCGGCGCAACCCCGGATAAGGCCCTCGTGGACCTGGTGCTGGGCGGCCTCGGAGAAACAATTTTCGAGTACGCCAAGACGCACCCGTACATTGTCAAAGAATACCGCGAAGGATTTCCGGTGGTTTTTATTTACTCCCACTAGTCAAGGCGGCTTGTACGAACCATTTCTTTTCAAAATCATGGTCGAAGTTTTATTAACGTTTGTCGAGATCTCTTTCGCCAAACCTTTCGAAAAATATGGGAAGAACTTTTATTTGGAAGAAAAAGCCCATGTTTCGTCGTCTATTCGTTACCTCAAACTGAACACCGCCACCGACAAACATAAAAAGTAAATTGGCCTGCAGGCCGACGCTTTCCATAAATCCAACTTCTCTCATATCCCAATCGTCTTTGTCTATCCACCATTCAAATAGATGATTTTCGAATATGGATAGGCCAATCATGTTGTTTCCCAAAAGAGCATAATAGGATGTACCTGAAGAAAGCCATAATGATCCGAAAACAATGTAGTAGGCAACAGATATTTCTTCTTTTTCCTCTTTGTAACCTTCATTGGCTTGCAATATTAGATTTGCCGTGCCTGCAATCAAAAAAATACTTAAGCTACCATAAGATGGCTCATCAGCATCTAACCTTAAATCTAGCCGTGGGGAATATTCAAGATATAAGCCTATGTTTTTAAACGGCTGAAATCCATTTAAAATAAATCCTTCGATTGCAATTCTGTCTAGAGAGGAATATCCGAAACCTCCCAAAATAAGGGCGGGGTCAATTTGTCTTTTCCTATCTACCTCGGGGACTACGCCATCTTCGTTCGCAAATGCGATGGCGCATATTAAAAGTACGATGGCGATGAATTTGTTCATGAATGTAATTATAAAAAACTCTTCTATAAACCGCCCAAACGTAACTCAGTCGCTCCATTCCGTTTGTATCAAAAAATCCAGTAAGCCGACAACAAGAATTCCGTTGTCGTCGTAATGCTGCTTGACAACGTCTTTAACGACGATAATCCGCTTAAATCCGTCCGTCAGGTTCACCAGGGATTTCTTCTCCTGCTCGCGTTTTTCGGCGGTCGATATTTCAAAGGCGGATTGAATGTTGAATCGCTGGCTCCCTTTGTTTGCCACAAAGTCGATTTCGTAATACGACCGTTTTGGCTTGCCCTCGATTTTGACTTGCCGTTCCACGACCCCCACATCCACGCAGAAGCCCCTGTAGCGGAGTTCGTTGTATATGACGTTCTCCATCACATGATTTTCTTCCATCTGCCGAAAATTTAGCCGAGCATTCCGCAAGCCGACATCCTCGAAGTAATACTTGCTGGGGCTCCCAATATATCGGCGCCCCTTCACGTCATAACGGTTCGCTTCGTTCAAGATAAAGGCGTCACGCAAGAAACCGATATAGTTCGAAACGGTGTATTCGCTGATTTCGGAATTGTAGACGCTCCTGAAGGTCTGGCAAATCTTGTGCGGATTGGTAAGCGAGCCGGTCGCCGAAGCGAGGATGTTTATCAGGTCGTCCAGTTCGACCTTCTTCTTTATCCTGTACCGTGCCTGAATGTCCTTGAGGTAGGTTTCCTCGAACAACTTTTTCAGGTAAAGGATTTTCTGTTCGTCAGTCTTCAGCGATGGCAAAAGCGGAAGTCCACCGTAGGTCGAATATTCCGCCCAGGCATGGTAAATGTCCCCTTCGTAAGCTTGCATGAATTCCGAAAAAGAAAGCGGAAGCACGTGAACCTCGTCGCCACGGCCACGGAATTCTGTCATCACGTCGGTGGAGAGGAACCTGGAATTGGAACCTGTCACATACACGTCCACATTATGGCGGTGCAACAACCCATTCAACACGTCGTAAATTCGGGGTGGCTTGGTCGACTTGATTTCTTCGTCGGAAATCGCGTATTGAATCTCATCCAAAAACAGGTAGTATTTCTTCGATTCGTCGGGAGTCCTTTCGCGGATATACGCAGCAAGTTCGTCCACGTCCCTGAGACGCGTGAGCCTGTCGTCGTCCAGGGCGATGGAGATGATATCTCCGCGCTCCACACCCGATTCCAGCAAGTAGGCGTAGAAGAGTTCAAACAGCAGGTAGGACTTTCCGGAGCGCCGAACGCCCGTAACGACCTTGATCATGCCGTTGCCCATCCTGTTTTTTAGGTCTTCGATGTATTTCGGACGTTTAATCTTCATATTTAATATTTTTGCTACATTCTGTTGTTTCTATGAATAAATATACATAATTTTTCATAAAAATGCAAAATGTATTTAATATTTTTGCTACTTTCAACAAAAATATTAAATAAGCGACATTTTTACGCAAAAACACCCAGGTCGATGGTCCGCACAAATTATCCCGCAACTACAGCAGGAAGCGGAATAAAATCATTAGTTTTACAATATCCGGTAACCGGTTTGCAGGAACAATTTTGAGTTCCAGTCTCGGTCAAAATTCTTCTCGAATCGAACTCCGGTATCAATAAAGAGCTTGTCATAGCGGGTTACGCCTTTACATTGGGGGTAATCGCAAGCAGACTCCGTTTTCTTCAAGATGAATTCTAAGCGAAGTCCCAAATCGTCTTGAAATGTAATACTTTTCTTGTGCCAGCCCTTTGTGATTATCTCGGTCACAAACCGATGCTTGTTTACGATGCCTAGCCACCTTTGGGGTAATACCGGGAAATAAAGAGAACTGTGCCAAGCATAATTAACTCCCATAAAAAGTGGGTATCCGATGTCTAATAAAATTGGAGACCCGCCTGCAAAGCCTATACTAAAGGGCACTGCACTAATAATGCACCATAACGCTTCGTCAGAAACTCTTTGAATCCGGCCAACTGTTGAAATTTGGAAATGAAGGAAATCCATTCCTATTTCCATGTCGTAGAAGTCAAAAGGGAAAAATGAAATTGTGATCAGGTTCAGGTCGATGGTCGGTGCATTACCATTCAATCCTTGGGCATAGCCTATAAAGAATACGTCTGCTGTAGAAGAATTATGCTTTCCGTAAAAACTGTTTACGCGAGTCTCGCCAAAAACAACTGTAAAAAGAAATAATAAACAAATTAGGACAAATTTTCTCATATATATTTAATATAAAAAATCCCGGGCAACAAAGTCCGGGATAATTTCTTTGATACTACTCCTTCGAACCTAACTCAACTAAGGCAACAAGTTGCCAAGTTTCGTATATCGGCTTCGCTCAGGATGACACGGAGCCTGCCCTGAGCCTGTCGAAGGGTTGTTATTTGAACAGGTTCTTCATCTTTTCAAGGAAGCTTTCTTCCTGTGCGGTTTCCTTGTCGTGCCTGAGTTCCGCGAGTTTCTGGTAGAGTTCCTTCTCTTCGCGGCTCAAATCCTTCGGGATTTCCACGCCAATGTTCACGTAGAGGCTTCCACGGTCGCCGCGCTTGTTCAGCGGGTACAGGCCCTGTTCGCGCAGGAGTAGAATACTTCCGGCCAGAGTACCGGCCGCAATCTTGATCTGTACTTCGCCACCGTCCAGCGTCGGGATTCGTTGCGTACCGCCAAAGACCAGCTTGTGGACCGGCACCTTGGAATCTTGATGGAGATGTCTTCCGTTTCCTGCACACGACCCTCGCCGCGGCAATGGCTACACGGATTCGCGATGACTTCACCCATACCGTTACAGGTGGGGCAGGCGCTTTCGGAAACCATCTGGAAGAAACCGCCAGACACGCGGCGCACGCGCCCCGATTCCGTTCAAGTTGGATCGCACTCGCACATATGACATAAAGGGCCGCAGCCTGAAATCGCGCCCCAATTACGGCGTGTATTTCTAATTACTTATTTTCTTAAATAAATAAAAGAATTAGTAGTGATCAGAGCGGCTTGCACGAACCATTTCTTTTCAAAATCACGGTCGAAGTTTTTCTCGAATCGGAATCCGCCATCAATGAAAAATCCATAATGGCCTTCGGGGTGAATTTGAAGACGGATGCCAATGTCGTCTTGGAATGTAAAGCTTTCCTTGTGGATTCCCTTGGTAATCATTTCGGTTATAAGACGATGCTTGTTTACAAAGCCAAAATAATTGTTGGGCACTACCGGGAAATAGAGTGACCCATGTAATATAAATCCAATCACTTCTATAGTGCGTAAATACCCATCTAAAGATTCGAAACCTTCCGAACGTCCCGCAGGTTTTTTCACTAACCAAGGGGCTGCTGCAAGGACTAAAAACGGTAATTGGAATATGGATTCGTCTGAGATAGCTTGAAAGCGATCTGTGAATCCAATTTGAAAACGAAAGATATCTATCCCCACTTCCATACCATAATTTTCAAATGGTTGGGAATGCCATCCGTAACTTAAATCGCCAACGGGAGTGGTCCCTGTCAATGTCTGGGAATAACCACCTGATAAATAAACCCCATATTCATCGCAAAAAGCAGATGTCATCAAAAAGAGTAGGGCTATAATAAGGACTTTTTTCATATAAAACTTCAAATGTCATTTTAAAAATAATATAAAAAATCCCGGGCGTCGCAGCCCGGGATAATTTTTTACGATGACATTGCGCGTCACTTGAACAGATTCTTCATCTTCTCGAGGAAGCTTTCTTCCTGCGCGGTTTCCTTGTCGTGCCTGAGTTCCGCGAGTTTCTGGTAGAGTTCCTTCTCTTCGCGGGAGATGTCCTTCGGAATTTCCACGCCGATGTTCACGTAGAGGCTTCCGCGGTCGCCGCGCTTGTTCAGCGGGTACAGGCCCTGTTCGCGCAGGCGCAAGATGCTCCCGGCCTGAGTGCCGGCCGCAATCTTGATCTGCACTTCGCCACCGTCTAGCGTGGGGATTCTCTGCGTACCGCCAAGCACCAGCTTGTGGACCGGCACCTTGATTTCGCAGTGCAAATCGTCGCCTTCGCGGGTGTAGAAGTCGTCGGGCTTTTCGGCAATGACCGCCAGCAAGTCGCCGCAGGCACCGCCGCGAGGACCGCAGTTGCCTTCGCCGCGCAGGTTCAGGTACTGGCCCTCGGCAACGCCCGCCGGAATCTTGATGGAAATCTCTTCCGTTTCCTGCACACGACCTTCGCCATGGCAGTTGCTACACGGTTTCGCGATAACTTCACCCGTACCGTTACAGGTGGGGCAGGCGCTCTCGGTAATCATCTGGAAAAATCCGCCTGTAGAGCGGCGCACACGACCCGTTCCATGACAGGTGCTGCATTCCTTGATGTCCTGACCGCCCTTGCCGTTACATTCCGTACACGGCGTGTAGCGTTTCAGGCGAACCTTCTTGGTGCAACCCTCGAAGATTTCCTTGTAGCTGAGCGCCACCTTGATCTGCAAATCGTTTCCGCGCGGAGGCCCGGCCTTGCGTGAGCTCCTGCGGCCACCGCCGCCAAAGCCACTGAATCCGCCACCGAAAATATCGCCAAAGTTCGCGAAGATATCCTCGAAACTGAATCCCTGGCCGCCGAATCCGCCGCCACCAAAACCGCCACCGGGGGCGTTAAAGCCGAACTGGTCATACTGCTTACGCTTCTCGGGGTTGCTGAGCACATCGTAGGCCTCGGCAGCTTCCTTGAACTTCTCTTCGGCTTCCTTGTCGCCCGGGTTCTTGTCCGGGTGGTACTTGATGGCAAGTTTCTTGTAGGCGTGCTTGATCTCGTCTGCACTCGCGTCCTTGCCGACGCCTAGAACTTCGTAATAATCTCTTTTTTCAGCCATAATATGCCTTCGGCTTCACTTCGATTAACAAACTCTATTTACGCAAAAAGGATTGCCCCTTTTTGAGAGGCGAATCCTGTTTGATTTTTTAAGGTTGAAATTAGTCAACCACTTCCGCGTCGACGACTTCCGGACCGTCGCCCTTCTTGTCGTTCTTCGGCTGTTCAGAAGCACCCGGCTGCGGACCCGGCTGGGCCTGGTTTGCACCGGCGGCCTGGGCCATGGAGCTGATCATGCCCTGGAGCTTGTCCATAGCGGCCTTGATCTCTTCCTTGGTGCCGTTGTCCTTCTTGGCCTTGATGTCGTCGATGGCAGCCTGCAGCTGGCTCTTGGTGTCGGCCGGCAGCTTGTCGCCAAATTCCTTGAGCTGACCTTCAGCCTGGTATGCCATCTGTTCGGCCTGGTTCCTGATATCCACCAGCTCGCGCTGTTCCTTGTCCTTGGCAGCGTTGGCTTCGGCATCCTTCACCATCTTGTTGATTTCGTCTTCAGACAAGCCGCTGGAAGAAGTAATCTTGATGGACTGTTCCTTGCCGGTTTCCTTGTCCTTAGCAGACACGTGCACGATGCCGTTCGCATCGATATCGAAGGTCACTTCGATCTGCGGCACGCCACGGGGCTTCTTCGGAAGGTCGGTCAAGTCGAACTTGCCGAGCGTACGGTTGTCGCGGGCAAATTCGCGTTCGCCCTGCAACACGTGAATCGTCACGGCCGGCTGGTTGTCTTCGGCGGTAGAGAACACCTGGCTCTTCTTGGTCGGAATCGTGGTGTTACGGTCGATGAGCTTGGTCATCACGCCACCGAGAGTCTCGATACCCAAGGAAAGCGGGGTCACGTCGAGGAGCAACACGTCCTTCACGGAGGAGTCGCCGCTAAGCACGGCACCCTGGACGGCGGCACCGATAGCCACCACTTCGTCCGGGTTCACAGTCTTGTTCGGTTCCTTGCCGAAGAACTTCTTCACGGCTTCCTGAACGGCCGGGATACGGGTCGAACCACCGACCAGGATCACCTCGTCGATTTCGCTCAGGGAGAGGCCGGAGTCGGCGATAGCCTTGCGGCAGGGTTCCATGGAGCGTTCCACCAGGTGGGCGGTCAGCTGGTCAAACTTTGCACGGCTGAGCGTGAGGTCCAAATGTTTCGGGCCCGAAGCGTCGGCAGTGATGAAGGGGAGGTTGATGTTCGTGGAAGTCGTGGCAGAAAGGTCGATTTTCGCCTTTTCCGCGGCGTCCTTCAAACGCTGCAGGGCCATCTTGTCCTTCTTCAGGTCGATGCCCGGATTGTCCTTCTTGAATTCGTCGTTGATCCAGTCGATGATGACTTCGTCGAAGTTGTCACCGCCGAGCATCGTATCGCCGTTGGTGGCCTTCACGCTGAACATGCCGTCGTCGATTTCCAGGATAGAGATATCGAACGTACCGCCACCGAGGTCATACACGGCGACCTTTTCGCTCTTCTTGGAGTCAAGACCGTAGGCAAGGGCTGCTGCCGTCGGTTCGTTCACGATACGCAGCACTTCGAGGCCAGCAATCTTGCCGGCATCCTTCGTAGCCTGACGCTGGGAGTCGTTGAAGTAGGCAGGGACCGTAATCACGGCCTGCGTCACCGGCTGGCCCAGGTAGTCTTCGGCAATCTTCTTCATGGTCTGGAGAACCATGGCCGAAATCTCGGGAGGAGCGAACTGCTTGTCGTCCACCTGCACGCGCACCGGGTCAGAACCCGTGCCCACCAGCTTGTAGGGCATGTTCTTTTCGGCAGCGGAGCATTCGCCGGCGGTGCGGCCCATGAAACGCTTGATGGAGTAAATCGTCTTTTCGGGGTTGGTGATGGCCTGACGCTTTGCCACGTGGCCCACCAGACGTTCGCCGTTCTTGCCGAAAGCGACAATGGACGGGGTGGTGCGGAAACCTTCCGCGTTAGCGATGACGACCGGCTTGCCGCCTTCCATCACGGACACGCAGCTGTTGGTCGTTCCCAAGTCAATACCGATAATCTTGCTCATAATGAGTCTCCTATTTTAAATTCTTTAGCCCGTAGGCCTTTTTACGCCCATACATAAGCAAAACCCGTGCCAAACGCTAATAACTGGCAAAAAACGGCCATTTCGTTTCGTTCTGAAACAAGAAAAAGCCCTTAATCGGGGCAAAAACGGCGTGTTTCATAATGAAATAGTGGTTGGGGAGACCTCCTCTTGATTACATTGCACCGTCATCACCCTTCACGTTCTTTTTGGGGGAAGACTCCTTTGTCACCTCTTGGACTTTTTCAATGACTTCTTCCGGAGTTACAAAGTTCAGCACGCTGTATGCCGAAAACTCGGCGCCCATATCCTTGAAAGAAGCTCCGAAGTGGTAAACAGTGTCGTCTACAAGCAGGAAACGGTCATGAATAACTCGCATGGTCTTTAAATCAAATTCCGGATGCTGTTTTTTGTACAATGCAGCCTCTTCCTTGAACTGGTGCGATATTCGCGCAGAATAGATGGTGGCAGAGACTCCTTCTGCTTTCATCGCGGCAAATTTCAACGCGCTAATATCGGCGTACGGATCAATGAACACCACCGATTTTTTGGCCGTCTTTACGAGGTCGGCAATCAGCACATAGCCGTCGAATCGTGTATTTGGGGCAATGACCCCTCCGTTTGGTAGCTGGGCCGCCTTCACGAAGAAATCAATATGGTTCTCTACCGCCCTGATGCGGGCATCCTGCGAATTAACCGAGACCTTCATTTCGGCAATTTCCTCTTTTTGCGACTCGATTTGTTTCTCTTGTTCCTGGAAGCGGCTTTCGAGCTGCATTCCTGCCGCGAGCATGCGGCGGTTGAGGCTGTAGCCCTTGAGCAAATGGTCCTTGAGGACTTGGTTTGCCCATTGGCGGAATTTTACACCATTTGCTGATTTTACGCGATAACCAATGGACAGTATCATGTCCAGATCATAATGTTCAACCTGGTAATTTTTACCATCTTCGGCAGTTGTCGCAAATTTTGCGACAACTGAATTTTGACATTCCTCGCGAAGTGCATTTGCAATATGCTTGCCGATAGTCTTGATGTCGCGATTGAACAGCAACGCGATTTGTTGACGATTAAGCCACACTGTCTCGTTTTCGACACGAACCTCCAGCTTTATTGCCCCCTCGGGCTGGTAAAGCACAATTTCGCCTGTTTTTTCGTCATTTTGGTCCATTTTCACCTCATAAAAAAAGACCGCATCCATTTAATCCTCAATATGAGAATCGACGATAAATGGAATACGGTCGTTGGCAAGCATGGCGCTGCCCACTATGCCTGTTTAGGCGTAATATACAAAAACGGGTTGATGAAAGCAAACCTTTTAAGGCGGGGGAGGCTGCGCGCGGTTTAAGATGCGCGAGAACTCATTCCCCGACTTGCAGTTTCAGGGTCTTTCCGGCGGGGTTGCGGACCACATAGACGCCGCTCCCGTAACCGGCGGTCTTGAGTCCGGCCTTGAGGTCCGTGAGTGTTGCGCCGGCGTTCAGGCGGATGTTCCCGAGCTCGGAGCCCATCAGGTCGAACACCCTGTAGCTGCCTGCGGCCCTCGCGAAAGCGTTTGCCATGCCCGCGGCTCCGACGCCGTTTAGGGCGATTTTCGGCACGATGCCCGTGGTCCCGTTCCTGATATCCTCAGCGCTGCCTTCGCTTTCACCAAAGGCAATCCAGTCGAGGTTCACGTAGTCGCTTGTTACCATCACCTTGAGCACGTGCTCGCCCTCGGTGAGTTCCTTGGTGGTCGTTCCCTTGAAGGTGCCGTAGGAGTCGAAATCCCCGGTGCCCGCGAGTGCGAGCGTGTCGGTAATCGGCTCGTCGTCCATAAAGAGCTGCACGCTCGTGTTGTCCATGCCGCTTGCATAGCTGAGCTCGAAGGGGAGTTTCCCGCCGGCCTGCACGTTCACGGTGTATTCCAGCCATTCGCCCTTCTGCGTGTAGCCCACGGCAAATCCGTCGCCGTTTTTCACGATGTCTACGCGGTCTTCGCGGTATTCGCCGCCCTGGTTCTTGGTATCCATGTCGTAGTAGGCCTTGCCCGCACCGCCCACGTCGTAGTTCTCGAAGTCGATGAAGTTGGCCGTGCCCTCGACCTTCGCGCCCACCACCGGCACGTCGCATTTTGCCTCGGGGTCGCCGAGTTTCGCCTTGCAGAACGGGCCCTGCGGAATGGAGGTCTTGCTGTCCTCGAATTCCCAGTAGTCCGCCTCGAAATCGCCCGCGAACACGAAGAACACGTCGTGCTTGCCGACCGCACCGGAGAGCGGCACTGTCACCAGGCCGTCGGCGCTAAATTCCGCCTTGCCGACGATTTCGCCATCCACCTTGTCCAGACGCACGGTGATGCTCGACGCCTTCTTGACGCTCAGTACCGACGCCGAGAAACTTTCCGCGCCCACGTCGCCGAATTCCACGCCGCTAATCTTGGTGTATTTCCCTTCGGAAAGATTGGTGATGACCGTATTGCCGGCGGTACCGCTCTTGCGGACTCTCACGTCTTCGCCCCACGACATGGTTTCCGCTTCCACGCGCTTGTACGGGTCGAAATCTTCCAGCTGGGCCACGCCATTGTCCGGCCAATAGTCAATTTTTTGAATAGTACCGTCGGCGTTGTACTTCATTTCGGAAAGGCCGACAGAACGACGCTCCTTGTGTTGGTATTTCTGGCCCATCTTCTCGGACTTGTAACGCCAAAGTTCGTAATTCAGGCCGAAAACATAGGATTTTCCCTTGAAATCTATGATTCCCGGGTGGTTCCCGTTACTGCGCGAAGAATGCGGCATAATGTCGCCCTTGTAGGTCCAGGGGCCCGTAATCTTGTCGCTCATGGCATACCCGATACCTTCCGCACAGCAGGTGGATGCGAAAGTCATGTAGTAATTGTTGCCGTGCTTATAGACCCAAGGGCCTTCCTGGTAATCCTTGATCTTGGGGTAGGTGACGATGGAGCCCTGAGTACTGATCATGTCCTTGTTCAACTTGATCAAGTACAAATCGGGGTTGCCCCAGTACATGTAGGCCTGCCCGTCGTCGTCAATCCAGACGGTAGGGTCGATATCGTTCCAGTGCTCGCGCTGCCAGACCAGGGCCTTGTTCAAAGGTTCCTTGAAGGGGCCGTAAGGGTTGTCCGCCACCAAGACGGAAATGCCGTTGCCGTGAATGGGGACGTACATGAACCACTTGCCGTCGCGCTCGATGACCTGTTCCGCCCAGGCCCCGTTGGTTTTTGAGCTCCACTTGATATCGCCCAGGCTCGCTACGGCACCGTGGCTGGTCCAGTTGACCATGTCCGTGGATGTGTGCAACAGCCAGTCGTACATCATGAACCCGTCGGCATTGTCTTCGTCATGGGTCGTGTACAGGTAAACCGTATCCCCATGGACATAGGGCGCCGGGTCCGCCGTATAGTTCGTCGTGATTACAATTTTCTGAGCGAAACCCGTACAAGCCAAGGCCAATACGGAAGAAACGAATAAGATATTTTTCATCTTAATCTCCAAACATGTTTTACACCAGAGATAAAGATATATCGCGAAAAGCCCCGCGGAACGCCCCGGAATTAACTTATCATTGACAATTTTACAAAGGTGGGGGAAACATCCCCCTGCTTGCAGCCGCCTTGTCCGCGCCAATTCTCGTCATCCCCGCGCCAATTCTCGTCATCCCCGCGAAGGCGGGGATCTTTTCTGCGCGTCCAAGCCGTCTTCCAGCACCCCCTCGCCTAGGTGGTTCCACCCCCTAAAACCCCCGGCTTAAATGTTATCAAAGGATAACTTAGGTTACAAACAACCCACAGAAGTCATATAATCTTTTAATTCCTTATCTGATACGCACTTGCAATTATATTGAACCATAGTTTGTATAGCTTGCTTTTTTCCTAGACCGGACAAATTCATGCCATTCACAACCAAATTTTGTTCAAGAGATTCACATGCTTGTTTAGCTGAGATTGCATAAACAGTTGAACAAACAAAATAAATGCCCTGACAAGACAATCTTTGTGTCGTTTCTTTTGGTGTTGTCGGTATGCTACTACTTGTATTTGGGGATGTACTACTAGATGAAATATTTTGACTACTGTAACTGATGGAAGTATTGCTTTGGGGATTAGGTTGTGCAACGCAAAAAGATCGATAATTAGCTTCCGAATTATAGGTGACTCCATTCAAACTACAATAGTATGAGGGAACTGTATGGACTGTTGGTGCGGTAGGTTTGGAAGAATTGTCCGAACAGGCGACAATAACTATTGATACTGCTACAACAAAGTATCTTGCTAACAAAACAAAAAAATCTATTTCAAGCAGCGTCTTGCCGTAATATTCCTTCAGTTTGGCCATGATTTCCTCTTTTTTATGGGGCTTCCATTTAAATATAATAAAAACCCCGGCCATCGTTACGAGAGGTCGGGGATTCAATAGGGGAGTCGCGCGGGGGAGTGTCGCGCGGCTCCGGATGGCGGCGCGGGCTTATTTCCCGGAAGAGACGATCACCTTCGCGGTTTTGAGGATCTTGTTCTTGAGCTTGTAACCCTTCTGGAACACGGTGACCACGTGGCCTTCGGGCACGGTCTCGCTGGGCTGCTGCATCAGGGCTTCGTGCATGTTCGGGTCGAATTCCGCGCCTGTCGGGTCGATTTGCTCGAGGCCCGCGTCGGTCAAGATTTTTGCGAACTGGTTGTAAATCATCTGCATGCCTTTTTCGAAGGCTTCCAAATCCTGGGCCTTGTTTTCGCTCGCGAAGGCGCGCTCGAAGTTGTCCTGCACTTCGGAGAGTTTTTCGAGGAGCTTGCCGTTCGCGGTCTCGATGAGTTCGAGCTGTTCCTTGGCGGTACGGCGGCGGTAGTTGTCGAATTCGGCAATTAGGCGCAAGTTGCGGTCGTTGGCATCGGCAAGGGCTGCCTTGAGCGCGGCAGTCGGGTCTTCGGCAGGCTGTTCGGCAGCGGGTTCCGCAGGCTGTTCTGCTGCGTCTGCAGCATTTTCAGCGGGGGCGTCGGAAGGCTCAGCGACCTTTTCTTCGGCCTGTGCGTCGGCCTTGTTCTCGGTTGGTGAGCCTGTCGAACCATCCATCTTCATTGCGTCTTCGGCGGCCTTGAGCACGTCATTCTCGAATTTTGCCTTTTCTTCTGCGGTCGGTTCCTGCTGATTCAAATCTTCTGCCATTTCAATACGTTCCTGTTTAATTGCCCGCCGGAATATTGCCCGCGGGACATCTGTTTTACATTTTCTGCGCAAAAAGCACTTTTCGAATGCAAAGATAGCAAATTCCATGCCAAAGGTGAAGCAGGGGAGTTTCGCCGTTTTTGCAAGGAATATGCGCCATTTTATGGTAATACGGGGCAATTTCCCGCGGCGGCAGGTTTTATTTTGAAACGTAAGCATCGTGCCATACCTCTCTCATTTGCGTTTGTTTAGTTTACATAATCCGCATTATCGGCAACAACATAATGCCAAAATGCAGGATATTTAACTAAAAACGCCAATCGCTGTACATTCCGAGCCTGTCACACGATAAGTATATGTCCTTTTTGTTATATTGTTGAAAAATGAAGAAAATCGCCACAATCGCCTGCCTTTTGCTCATCGCCGTCGCCCTGATGGACGGCTGCGCCGTGACGCGCAAACTCGACGCGGCGAGCATCATGCGCAACATGAAGGTGGATTTCCGGCAGATTACGCTCGACTCGGTGGAAATCCGTCCCGACATTGTCGATCAGCTCGGCGGAGCGATTGTCGGAGGAATCCTGCCGAACCCGAATGTCGTCGCGTTCGTGCAGAACCTCGCGAAAGGCATCGTCAACATCGATCTCGGGTACGCATACCTGGGCGTCGTCCTCGACGTGAAAAATTCCGACGTCGATACACTCTGGCTGCGTGACTTTACCGCACACGTATCGCTCGACACGCTCATGGACCTGCCGCTCGAACTGAAGGATTCCGTCACGCTTATCCCCGGCGAGAACAAGGTACGGCTTTCCACGCGCCTCCCGCTGGACAAGAGAATTTTCAAATTCAAAGAAATCAAGGAAGTCAAGGCCACAGGCAAGCTTGTTGTGGCGCTCGGCCCGAAAGGCGAATCCGTGCCTTTTGACTTCAACGATTCCCGCACGATTTCGCACGAAGAAATGGTCGCCATTGAAGACAACGTAAGGCAGACCATCCTGAACAGTATATTGAAAGACTGGGTCGGCGGGCTTTAACCGGAGGAAAAATGAACCGCACGTATGTTCCCGAAAACTTGAACGTCGATGACACCCACGAGGTTTCCAAACTTTACAGGCACCTGCTGCAGCGCGAGATTCCAGTAGATTCCGCGAAACTCCGCCAGTGGATTCTGGACTGGAGCGAACTTGAATCGGTGCTCGGCGAAGTGAGCTGCCGCCGCTACGTGGCGATGACCTGCAATACCGCCGACGAGAAAGCCGCCAAGGCCTACACGGACTTTGTCGAGAACATCCAGCCCATCATGAACGAGTACGACGACAAGCTGAACAAGAAGCTCGTCGCCCACCCGGCAAAGGATGCGCTCCAGGGCGAATTTGGCGAGTGGTTCAAGGGCGTGCAGGTTTCTCTGGACCTGTTCTCCCCCGACAATATCGCGCTCGAAACCGAAGAGAACAAGGAAATCCAGGCGTACCAGAAGATTACCGGCGGCATGAGCGTCGAATTTGACGGCGAAACCAAGACAATGCAGCAGATGGCCGCCTACATGGAACGCACGGACCGCGAGCTGCGTGAACGTGCCTGGCGCACGATGTGGGAACGCCGCCTCCAGGACAAGGACGCACTCGACAAGTCGTTCGACAACCTGTTTGCAATCCGCAAGCAGGTGGCAAAAAACGCACATTGCAAGGACTTCATCGACTATATTTTCCTCGCAAAGCACCGTTTTGACTACTCCCCTGCCGACTGCGAGGCCTTCCACGAGAGCATCGAGAAACTGGTCCTCCCCCTCCAGAAGGAGATATACAAGAAGCGCGCGCAGAAGATGGGCCTTGAACGCCTGCGCCCGTGGGACTTGAACGTAGACCCACTGGACCGCGCCCCGCTCAAGCCGTACAGCACCGGCGACGAACTCATCGAGAAGGTAGACCAGATTTTCGAGAGCATCCACCCGCAGGCAGGCAAGTGGGCCCGCGAGATGCAGGCGAAAAAACTCATCGACCCGGATTCCAGGCTCGGCAAGGCCCCGGGTGGCTACCAGATCGGTTTTGACGAGAGCCGCCTCCCCTTCATCTTCATGAATTCTGCCTGCACGGACCGCGATATCTACACGCTGCTGCACGAATCAGGGCACTCGTTCCACCAGTTCGCGCTTGCGGACCAGCCGATTTTCCCGTACCGCGACGTACCCGCAGAATTTGCCGAAGTGGCGAGCATGAGCATGGAACTCATCGGCATGTCGAACCTCAAGCCCTTCTACGGCAATGACCGCGAGGCAATCGAACGCAGTACCATCGGCGAACTCGAAGACGTTATATGGCTGTTCCCGTGGGTCGCGAGCGTCGACAGTTTCCAGCACAGGCTCTACAACTTCCCCGAACATACGGCGAGCGACCGCAGCGATATATGGACCGAAATCATGGACCGTTACGATGCGGGCGTGGACTACACCGGGCTCGAAGCCGTGCGCCGCAACCTCTGGCAGAAACAGCTCCACATATTCGAGTGCCCGTTCTACTACATCGAGTACGGAATTGCCCAGATCGGCGCCCTGCAGGTATGGGCGAACTTCAAGAAGGACCCGAAAAAGGCCATCGACGACCTGTTCCGGGCCGAAAGTCTCGGTAGCAGCCGCCCCGTAAAGGAACTCTTCGAGGCCGCAAATATCAAGTTCGACTTCTCCCCCAAGACGCTTGAACCGCTCATGCAAGTCGTCTGGGATGAACTGAACTAGACGAAAGAACGCCCCACCAAAGGTGAGACTTTAGACGAAAGACGAAAGAAATATCTTTTTTTTCGCAAATTTTTGCAAAAAATGGCCAAAATCGGTTGACAAGAGCCTAAAATCAATCTATATTTGGCCTCACATCCTGGAGGGATGGCCGAGTGGTTGAAGGCGCACGCTTGGAAAGCGTGTTTACTTTACGGTAACGAGGGTTCGAATCCCTCTCCCTCTTCTAAAATTTTTCGGAGGTACCCCGATGTCCGATCAGAGAGTCTATCTTGACGATATCTACGCAAGCAAGGAATGCGAAGGTTCTGTGTTCCGCGCTGTCGTGATGATGGCCCAGGAAGCACGTTTCGTGAACAACCAGGCCAGCCAGGGTTACATCCACCTGAACAAGAAGCCGACCACGATTGCCATGTACAAGTTCAAGGAAGGCAAGCTCTCCATGACGGAAAAGAAGAACAACGACGTGACTGAAGAAGCCGTTGCCGCCGCTCAGGAAGCTGCACAGGCCGAAGCCGCCGCACCGGAAAACATCGCTGAAAATGCCGCTGCCGCAGATGCAGCCTTCGGCGTGTAATCAACTCGCGACAAACTTTTAGAAAACGGCTCCACTCGAGCCGTTTTTTTGTATGAGGGTAAGCACCGAAGGTGCCAGTGGACACTCTTGTCGCTACGCGACTGCGGTGTGACGTTTTACTTCTGGAAAAAAACTACGTGTTTCGCGGATGCGAGTCTACTTCTGGAAAAGAACCTTATGCGTATTGCGGTTGCGGCCGAGCGGTTGCCCGCGGACACTCCTCCCCTTCAGGTCGAACGTCCTGGTCGGCGCAGCCTGCAGCTGAATGTCACGGATACGGACAATCCTCGTTATCGACGTATCAGTCTTGCTCGTGTCGGAGGTGTCGGGAGCAACGACGCTCGTATCGCCAGCAGAAGACGTATCGGGCATCGTGCCCGCTTCCTCGAGTTTCCAGATGAAGGATTCGTCGCGTTCCACCTTGCGGTTCTGCTGTACCTGCGTGCCCACCGCCTGCAGATAGAGCCCGCTCTTGTAGTTCTTGAGCAAGAAGGCATTCGGCGTATTGATTCCGGCATCGTCGAAGGTATAACGCTGGTGAGCCCCGCCGTTGTAGCCGTAGGTCGAGGCGACAATGCCTGCAGCCGTAGACTCGTTCGGGATATCCACGACGCGGTTCCCGAGCTGGATGTAGTAGGTAACGGGGTTATCACCCACCGAGAAAATCTTCACGAAGGTCGCCGTATCGCTACAATCCATGAGTTCGAGCGCATTGCTAGATGTAATTCCCATGCATTTCTTTGTTTCGCCGAGGGACTTGATCCTCCCCTCCTTGTAGAACGCCACCTTGAACAGCTGCTGGTAAATGGTCTCCACGAGAATCACGTGGTTTATCAGGTCCTTTTCGGACTTGGCCTCGCTCGCCTGGTTCAGGCCATACGGCCATATATGCTGACGGTCGCAATGGAGTTCCGCGTTCGGGCCGTCCATTTCACGGAGTTTCGCCTGCACCTTGTCGTCCCTGAACACACCGTCCACGCAAGTTGCCGCATATTCCGATGTGGTCCCGACTCCAAGCGTATGCGCCATCTCATGCATGGCCGTGGGCACCACCATGTAGCTGCGGTTTTCGCCAAACCGGAGGTCGCCGTTGCTGCTCGCCTCGGCTGTGGGCACGCCCGGCGCGTAGTAAACGTTGATGAACTTCGAAAGGTTCGAGTAGGTGTTGTAGAGCTTGACCGCCGAATCCATCACGGCCGTAATGCGCTTGTAGGCGTCCTGCTCGTCGGCAGTCGGGTTTGCGGACTTGTGGAGCGTGTAGGTGACCTCGGCATGCGAAAACACAGCCATAAGGCCAATGGCCAACACCGCTAGCAGGCTTCTCTCGAAAAGCATAGATACTCCTTAAAACCAGACACCTCTTTTAATATACATTCCTGCCGCTCGTCCCGCAAGTAAAAACCGAAAAATCGGACGGGCATGCGCAGAACGGCGACGAAATTGGTGGACAAAACAGGGTGAAAATGCTATCTTTAGCCCGTAACTTTTAACCGGCGATGCAAGTCGCCAAAGAATCAAGAGGTAAAACAAATGGCAGTTTCTTACAAGGAACTCGGCCTGGTGAACACCAGGGAAATGTTTGCAAAGGCTGTTAAGGGTGGCTACGCCATCCCGGCTTTCAACTTCAACACCATGGAACAGATGCAGGCCATCGTGCAGGCCGCCGTTGAAACCAAGTCTCCGGTGATCATGCAGGTCTCTAAGGGTGCCCGCAACTACGCCAACGGCACCATCCTCCGCTACATGGCTCAGGGTGCTGTTGAATACGCCAAGGAACTCGGCTGCGCCAATCCGCAGATCGTGCTCCACCTCGACCACGGTGACTCTTTCGAACTCTGCAAGGACTGCATCGACAACGGTTTCTCTTCCGTGATGATCGACGGTTCTGCTCTTCCGTACGAAGAAAACATCGCCCTCACCAAGAAGGTTGTTGAATACGCTCACCAGCACGACGTTACCGTCGAAGCTGAACTCGGTGTTCTCGCCGGTGTCGAAGACGAAGTTGCTTCTGAAGTTTCTCACTACACGAAGCCGGAAGAAGTGATCGACTTCGCTACCCGTACGGGCTGCGACTCCCTCGCTATTTCCATCGGTACCAGCCACGGTGCTTACAAGTTCAAGCCGGAACAGTGCACTCGCGACCCGAAGACTGGCAAGCTCGTTCCGCCTCCCCTGGCATTCGACGTGCTCCACGCCATCGAAAAGAAGCTCCCGGGCTTCCCGATCGTTCTCCACGGTTCTTCTTCCGTGCCGCAGGACGAAGTGGACACCATCAACGCCCACGGTGGCAAGCTCCCGGATGCAGTCGGTATTCCGGAAGAACAGCTCCGCGAAGCTTCTCGCTCTGCTGTCTGCAAGATCAACATCGACTCTGACAGCCGTCTCGCTATGACTGCCGCTATCCGTAAGTATTTCGACGAACATCCGGAACACTTCGACCCGCGCCAGTACCTCAAGCCGGCTCGTGAAAACATGAAGAAGATGTACATGCACAAGATCGTTGACGTTCTTGGTTCCAACGACAAGCTGTAATTTGCAAGGTCCCTGAGCTTGCCGAAGGGCCGAAGCAAAGGGCTAATGCAAAAAGCTTAGAAGCCGCACGGGTTAAACCGCGCGGTTTTTTGTTGTCTTTCCTGCTAGATTTTCATTTGAAAAAGATATATTTAAAGCAAATTAAGGAGTTTCCATGTTTCCATTCCGTGCCAGCAATTTTTTCTGTTTGATTCCTGCCACCATTTTTGCCTTGAATGATGCAGCTTCGGCAAATACGTGTACGGAAGCCGTCTATCAGAACCAATCGCCGATGATGTTCAATCGTGAAAGCTTCGTTCGTGTTGATTCAGTTTATATAAACGATGACAGCAGCTCCTGGAAAGGGAAAAAATATATATACAACAATGGAATTATTGAAAAAGTCCGTGCGGATTTCAAGAATGAAAATCATGCACCCGCCTTTTGGATTTTTTACAATGATACCAACGAGACCGTATTGAAGAACGAAGGGTATGAATACATCGTATCTGAAGAAAAAAAACAAGATACCTTATTGTATGATATTAAAACGTATTATAAGGGAAAATTTGAATATACTCAATTAATTAGGATTGCTCCAAATTATTTAAGTGAAGAACTAAAAAATTCTTCTTATTCAGAACTATTGGAAATGTTTTTCAGAAACGATTCTCTTATTGATTCAAGAACTGTAAACTATAATACTGATTCTTCAAGAACAGAAGAAAGATTCTATGTTGCGGATCTAGATGATAATTATAAATGTGAACTATACGATGAAGAAAATAATCTTCTATCTACTTTTTTATACAAGCCCGTCGAAAATGGATTCTCTATAATACAATCTAAAGGGGATAATTATACTGAAACCTATTTTATAAATGTAAAACAAAATACAACCTCCATCCGCAAGACTCTCAAACCCGTTAAAATCTCCCCCAGGGCCCGCTATTTCGATCTGCTCGGCCGTTATAAATTCACGAAATAAACGAAGATGCCCGCCTTAGTTCGACATGCTCACTACAAGCCGCGGGCATGACAATATCATCCCCCATTACACACCTCACACTCCACACTTCACACCATCATGCTCTGCCCTCACTGCCACTCTGAATTGAAAGACGGCGCCACGTTCTGCCCGCATTGCGGGAGCGACGCCGATACCGGCTGGAAAGAAGGCGCGGAGTTTACCGACCTCGAAACGCCGGATTATGATGAGATTTTGGAAAACGAGTTCGGCGACGACCCGAACAGCCCCTACGCAAAAAAGAAAAAGGCGAACCCGCTCGCCATAGCGGCCGCCGTTATCGTGGCACTCGCGTTTATCGCGGCAATGATTTTTTAGAATCTACCCTACTGTTTTTTCAAGTTCGGCAAGCGTTTCAGCCGCCTCGCTGAATTCATAGTCATCGACCTGGTTCACAATCTTCTGCAGTAGAGCATCCACATCCTTCGCAAAGGCGATGCCTTCCAGCGTATCGAGGATTCTCTTGCACTGCGTCGAAGTGCAGGAGTCGAGAGCGCCCTTGAGGCCTGCAATCGCATTCTTGAGTTTCTCTAACGCCTGCGGGTCTTCCTTCTTCTGCACGGGTTGCTGCGCCTGATCCATATCGAGGTCGTTCAGCACCACATTCAGGTCTTCGATGAGGTCGTGCAACGCCGCCTCGAATACATTGTATTCCTCGAAATTCTGCTGCTTTTGCGAGAGCGTCGCCTCCACCTTGGCGCCGAGCGACTGCACATAGCTAGAACCGATTGTACCGCAGAGCCCCTTGATGGTATGCGTAATGCGGGTCGCTTCCTCGAACTTTGCCGTTTCGATGAGCTTGCGAAGTTCAAAGTTGTTGCCGCTGTAGTCACGCACAAACCCGTGCAGGATTCTCATGTAGATATTCTTGTTGCTGTTCGCGTGGTACAGGCCAGCCGCCGCATCGAAGTTACGAACCTTCGAGAAGCGCGCGACAAAATTCGATTCATCTTCGCTCAACTGGTTGTTCTCAGCAATGACGGTCTTTGCAGGCGCTCCGGAACCCTCAGCAGCAATCGGCAGATACTTGGCCAAATCCTCGTACAAGAGCGAAGGGTCGATAGGCTTTACGATATACGAATTCATGCCGGCATCGTAGCATTCTTCCTTGTCCTTCTGGAAGGCGCGCGCGCTCATCGCAAGAATCGGGACCTTCTTGAAATATTCCTCTTCCTTCGCGCGGATTTCCTTCGTGGCGGTAAGGCCATCCATCACAGGCATCTGCAGGTCCATGAGCACGAGGTCGAACGAATCCGGCTTGAGCAGTTCCAGAGCCTCCTTACCATTGTTCGCAATCATCGTGGTAAGGCCCACGCTATTGAGGAGCGATACGGCAAGTTCCTGGTTCATGAGGTTGTCTTCGACCAGGAGAATCTTTGCGGGCTTGAAGTAAACCTTGCGTTTTTCCTTCTTTGCCACCTGCTGGTAAGTGAGCTTGAGCCCGATGGATTCCTGGAGAGCAGTAAGCACGGAACTTATCTGCGGGGGCTTGGGCAGGCAGCTGTTGTAGCCCAGCATGAGCGCCATTTCGTGCTCGCTTTCCTCAAAGTGAAGCGGATGCATGAGAATCTTCGGGATAATCTGCATCTTTTCGGGAATGCCCTTCGCAAAATCAAACCCGGTTTCGAGCCCCATCTTGTAATCCACAAGGAAGTAGTCGTACGGGGCCTCACCCGCTTCTTCGTGTGCCTGGATTAAATCGAACGCCTCTGCGGCAGAGCATGCCTCTTCCACGACGCAGTGGAGCTTGGTAAGGATATGCCGGAGTACCGCACGCATGTTCGCGCAGTCATCTACGAGCAGCACGTTCTTTCCGTCGAAGGAATGGACGGATTTCCACTTGGGTTCGCCCGCATTCGGGGCAATCGGGAGCGATATGCTGAAGAAGAATCGCGAGCCCACTCCGGACGTACTTTCCACCTGCATCTTGCCGCCCATGAGTTCCACGAGCGACTTGGAAATAACGAGCCCGAGGCCGGTACCACCGTACTTGCGTGTGGTCGAGCCATCTGCCTGCGTGAACGCGTTGAATAGCCTGCCAAGCTGTTCGGGCGTCATGCCGATACCCGTGTCCTTCACGCTGAAGGCAAGGCGCACATTCTTTTCGGTGATATTCTCGAGTTCCACCTTGAGGGTGATATCGCCCTTCTCGGTGAACTTTGTAGCATTATTCACGAGGTTCGTGAAAATCTGCGAAAGCCTGAGCGGGTCGCCCATGAGGATTTCCGGGATATCCGGGTCGACATCGACAATCAGTTCTATCGGGCGGCCTGCAATGCGCACTTCGGCAAGGGCGGCCACCTCGCTGATAACGTCCTGCAGCACGAACTGCGTAACCTCGAGTTCCTGCTTCTTCGCCTCGATCTTCGAGAAGTCGAGAATATTGTTGATGATGCCGAGCAGGGACTTTGCCGCATGGCTGATACGTTCCACGAACCCGCGCTGGCGTTCGGAAAGGTCGGTTTCGGCAATGAGGTGCGCCATGCCGATAATCGCGTTCATCGGGGTACGGATTTCGTGGCTCATGTTGGCGAGGAACTCGCTCTTCGCCTGGGTTGCCTGTTCCGCAATCTCGCGGGCCTCGATAATCTCGGAAATATCCGTCATGGAGAACATGTAGCCCACAACGGCCTCTTCGGCCTTGAGCGTTACCGCCTCGCCACGGAACCAGATTTCGCCACGCCCTTCGTTCGAAGGCATCATGAAGGAATCCTTCCAGGTTTCTCGTTCGCGGAACGCCTTCACCAGTTCCTTCATCACGTTGTCGGGAATGCCGCAAGTCGAAAGTTCGGTAAGCGAGAGCCCGAGAAGTTCGCGCCAATCCTTCTGGAAAATGTCGCCCAGCTGTTTCGACATGTACTTAATATGGAGCGTACGGTCAAAAATCATGAGGAGCGAACGGTCCGCCGAAAGCATGATGGTATCGAGGATGGTATCCTTCTGGATGCCACTCGTGGCATCATCAATCATGAACAGGTAGCGGATACTGCCGTCGTCTTCGGAAAGGAACTGGAAGAAGATGCTCCACCAGTATTCCTCCCCCTTCGAGTTCTTGACCATCACGACCGTCTTGCGTTCGCTCGGGTGAAGTTCACCGCCCAGGGCAACGTGATGCGCAAATTTCTTGAACTGCTCCGAAGATATGTATTTCCAGAGGACTTCGCCCTTGATGTCTTCCATTCCGCCGGTGAAGAACTCCACCACGTTGCTGCTCGCCTGCAGAATGTCGAAGGTTTCGTTCGTGAGGATAAGCGTCATGTTCGGGCTCGAAAGCAACGTATCAAAAAGGGTACTCGAGCTCACGCTATCCTTAAGGTCCTTTTCGATAAACCGCTTGAAGAGGATTCGTGCCAATAGCCCCGCAAGCGACATCAGAATGATAACTGCAATAATAAGCGCGAGTTTGATTCCCTTGAACCGTTCGCTGAACTTCGCCACGACGGTATTCTGGTGCAGAATACGGACCACGTAGTACGGGTTCTTCTTCATGGCCGAAACCATGAACACGAAACTCTGGCGGTGGTTATTTGTCTTGTCAAAATGAAGCACATTCCCGTTCCCGTACATCAGGAGGGAATCCACGTCGAACTCGCTCGAAACCATGTCAAGCAGGGTCCTTACGCTGTCGAGGTCAATCTTGCCCAGATTGGACTGTTCCGGATAGTGTGCCAGAATGTTGTTGCTGTTGTCGAGCACCATGATGATGCCGCCTTCAGTCTTGTCCACCCCATCGCTCAGGGCCTTCTCGACAAGCTGAATATTGATATCCTCGGCAACGACCCCCTTCACGTTGTTGTTCTTGTCGCGGACGGCCTGCGAAATCGTGAGGACTTCCTTGTTCTGGGATTTGCGGATGGTAGGCCCCGTAATTGCAATCCCCTTATTGCGGGATGCCTCCAGGTACCAGTCCTTGGTACGGAATTCCGAAACGCCCTTGTCGAGAGCAAAACCGCGGGCACTGATGTATTCGCCGTCAGAAGACCCGAAGAACATATCCACCATGTCATCGTTCTTCAGGACTCTCTTGGTGAGCACGTTCTTGGCATTCTGCTTGGTAATTGTACCTACGTTGGAAAGGAACTTGGTAAAATCCGTCTGGCGCTTGTTCAAAATGCCTTCACAGGATTCGACCGTTTTGCGGAGCATCATTTCGGAACTGCTGTACGCAGTAGAAATGAGCGTATTCTCGAGATAGAAAAGGAACGCAAAGACAAGCATTACCGTCGCGACTACGAGCGGTATCGTGTAGACAAAAGAAATACGCCAGCTGAGCTTACGGCGCTTTGTATTTGCCAGGTTCCTTGTCAATCAGCGGTTTCCTTAAACTGTTCGTAAAGCTTGGGTAATTCGTCGGCGATAGAAAGGAAGGCATCGACCACTCCCGGGTCGAACTGCGTCCCCTTTTCGCGTACAATTTCATCGACGGCAACCTTGTGCGGGTAAGGGTCCTTATATGAGCGCTTCGACACGAGGGCATCGTACACGTCGGCTACCGCCATGAGGCGCGCTCCCACGGGTATTTCTTCGCCCTTGAGCTTGTTCGGGTAACCGAGACCGTCCCAGCGTTCGTGGTGTGCAAACGCGATATCAGCCGCAATCTTCACCATCGGGTTGTCGTGCAATTCCTTGGTGGCATCCATGAGCACGTCGTAACCCATCTTCGGGTGCTTGCGCATAATTTCGCGTTCCTGCTCGTTAAGCCTTGCGGGCTTGCGCAGGATTTCGTCCTCGATACCCACCTTGCCGATATCGTGCAGGGGGGCCGCCGTCGCATAGAAATCCACGTACTGGCTGTTCGGAATAGCCTGCGCGTACTTCGGGTTGTTCATCAGGACTTCTGCAAGCCTCTGCACAATAATCTGCGTGCGCTTGATGTGTTCGCCCGTTTCGGGGTCGCGGAATTCCGCAAGCGAACCGAGGCTCGTCAGCATTACCTTGAGGGTCTTACGCAGGTCTGCGGTACGTTCTTCCACAAGGTCGTGCAGGTGGTCGCGCTGCCGCTTGTATTCGAGCTGGTTCTTGACGCGCAAGAGCACCAGATGCGGGCTAAACGGTTTGCCAATATAGTCGACAGCACCCAGGTCAAGCCCAATTTGTTCGCTTTCGCTATCCGACTTTGCCGTCAAGAAAAATACGGGAATGTTCTTCAGGTCCTCGTGCGCGCGCATTACCCTCATGGTCTCGTAACCGTTCATTTCGGGCATCATCACGTCGAGCAAAATAAGGTCCGGGTGTACTTTTTCGGCAATTTCGATTGCCTTGCGCCCGTTTTTCGCAACAAAAACATCGTAATGTACAGATAAAACGCCTTCCAGGACCTCAATGTTAGTCTTGGTATCGTCAACTACAAGTATCTTGGCTCTAGCCTGTTCCATAAGCCCAAATATATGTTCAAAAAACGAAATAAGACAGCCTGTTTTATTCCAAAGTGGAATAAGGGAAAAAACGTAACGCCTTGACAGGCTCTATTTTATTACCAAAAACTTACTTTATTATCGCATTTTGCGTTGATAATTTGTAAATACAAAAAACTACGACGGGGATTACGCCAAATTGAATTAAATTATATTAAAGAGCGAAAAAAGGAGTCCAAAATGGACATGGTTTGGGTAAAAAAGGAAATTTTAGCGCTACTTTTTTGTGCGGGCGCTATTTCTGCACAAGTCGATGTTACCCCCTTCTGGCGCTCTGTCGACAGCGTTAGCCGGAGCCTGGGCAACTCGGCCAACGACCTGTATACCGACCTCACCCTCCTCGACACCATAAAGCTTGCCGGGGAAACCTTCCCCATCACCTGGAAAAGCAGCGACACGCTATTTCTTGCCCACGACGGCCATATCAACGGCAGGTTTGTGGGCGAAAACAAGCAAGTGACCCTCACGGCGACTATCCACGACGGCCTGAGCGCAAAGACGCAAGACGTGCCTTTAAAGGTCTCTATCCATGGGTATGAACCCTACTCGAACTACCTTTTTGCGTATTTCCCGGCCAACGACAACGAGAATATCTACTACGCGCTGAGCAACGACGGCTACAGCTTTACCGCCATGAACAACGGAAAGCGCGTGGTGGCCGCCGACACGGTAAGCATCAAGAAGGGGCTCCGCGACCCGCATGTTCTGCGTGCTCCCGACGGCTGGTTCTACATGGTGAATACCGACATGAAGAGCGCCGAGGGCTGGGCAAGCAACCGCGGCATGGTGCTCATGCGCTCCCGCGACCTCATCAACTGGAAGCACGCCACCGTACATTTCCCCGACAAGTACAAGGGCAAGAACTTCGCGAACGTGACTCGCGTCTGGGCCCCCGAAACCTTCTGGGACGACACCTACGACAACGGCGACGGCACCAAGGGCCGTCCGCTCGTGTACTTCTCCCTCCTGACCAACGACGGAACCATCCCCTACGACAAGGTATTCTATGCCTACTCGAACAAGGACTTTACCGATTTGGAAGGCGAACCGCAGCACTTCTTTGACCGCGGAAAATCAACCATCGACATGGATATCGTCTACAACCCGGTCGATAAATTCTACCATGCCTTCTACAAGAACGAGGGCGACGGCGGCATCTGCAAGGTGACCGCAAGCTCGCTCATGCCCAAGAGTGGAGCCGCCAGCGGTTCGCAGTGGAGCAAGCCGAGCAAGGCTCTGCAACAGACGACCGAAGCCGTGGAAGGCGCGGGCGTATTCAAGCTCATCAACCAGAATTCCTGGGTGCTCATGTACGACTGCTACATAAACGGGCATTACCAGTTCACGAGCAGCCCCGACCTCGAAAACTTCAAGTTCGTGCAGGATACCAAGACGAGCGGCGCATTCACGCCCCGCCACGGGACAATCCTCCCGGTTACCGCCCAGGAGACGGCAGCCCTCATGAAGGCCTTCCCCACCCCGGACTTTGAACCGCGAGTGATTGACATTCCGGATTCCATCGGCGTGTGCGACGGGAAGAAGGTTGTTGGCCCCTGCAGCGGCACGAAGATTGTTCCCTATGTGAAGGTAGATGACGGTGGCTGGAACGAAACGCTCGACCTGAAGGTCGCGAAGGGCGCCACGGTGCAGTTCGGCCCACACCCCTGGGACGGCAAGATCTGGAGCTGGGAAGGCCCGAACGGATTCAAGTCGACGACTCGCGAGAACTCGCTCAAGAACGTGGACGGAGACTTTAGCGGCTACTACACCGTGGTTTACACGAACGAAACCGGATGCAAGAGCCGGGCGAGAATCAAGCTTGTGGTAGACGACCCGGACAAGCCCTATGTGGAGCCGGACACCTCTACGATTGACACCAGCAAGACTGAAATCGCAGGCAGTATCGCGCGCGACCTCAATTTCGCAGGCAAGGTCGTCCGCACGGAATACTTCAGCGTAAACGGCCAGATGCTCAAGGCTAGACCGCGCGAACAAGGTGTATATATCCGAAAGGAAATTCTGGTTAATGGGATGTCGAGAATTTCAAAGATTAGCATAAGGTAAAAAAGCATAATGATTTGCCCCAAATGCAAGCGAAAATACGAAGACGACATGCCCAAGTGCCTCTGGTGCGATGCACCGAACCCGAACTACGGAGCGGAAGATTCACCGGAGAACGAATCCGAACCTGAAATCAAGCCCGAAATTAAGGCAGAAACGCCCAAGCCCGAAACAAAAACCGCAAAAGAACACCACCATCACAAGTCAAAGGAGCCCGGCCTTAAAATATTCTGGTTAGCACTCCTCATCGGTTTTACCGGTGCTCACTGTTCTAGCAGCGGTCGAAACCTTCGCGGTGCACTTTACTTGATTTTCGGTGGACTGACATATAGAATCATTTACCTCATCCTTCGGGAAAACGGGTTCACGATTCCCACCGCGGTAGGTGCAATCGCCTTTATCGGCTACGCATTCATTGTATTCCTTTTCCTGAAGGATGTGTGGAAAATCTCGCTCGGCAAGTACAGGAACCGAAAGACCGGCAAAAAATATGAGTCAAAATCGTGGATGCCCGCATTGGCCCTCATTTTCACAATTATCCACGCTGTAATGCTGAATTTCGACGGATATTCTACCTACGAGATTGTATGGAACAACGGTGAACGCGTTACCGCCAAGATGAAACTGGCTGTCGAAGACTACATGCTTGCCCAAAAGAACTATTTTGAGCAGACCGGCAAAATCGGTGACGTAAAGGAGATCCGCTACATGAGCGGATCCGTCAAATGGAACGGACAATTCCTATACAGAATGGACGGGAATGGTCTTAGAGTCAAATACATGACAAGTTACCATTGCCCGTACAAAACCGAATGGCGGATTCACCCTGTCCTCCACAATGGCGCCCTCGATTGGGAAATTACACTCCCCGAAGACAGCCGGTGCAACGAATTTGCGCACCAACTCGTGAGCCTCAAGGAATCCCTGAGCAACGTGCCCAAGGAATCAGAGCCCGCCGCAAGCACGCCCGAGCTTGATAAAGGCGTTGACGGGGTCGGCGTAGTTCCAGATACCACCCAGCACGGAGATTCCCTGTAGGGGAAGTTTCTTGATATCGTCCAGGTTCTCGTGATCGATGCCCCCGAAAGCGATGACCTGCGGGACTTCAGGCATTTTGCGGGTTGCATCGCGCGCGGAACCTTGACGTTCATCGCAGGCCGTGTCTTGCGCGGCTAGTTTATCAGTAATGCACGCAATGCCGAGTGTTTCGACCGGCTCGTAGATGGACTGCGGTTGGAAAACGGGCCCTACAAGCGCTCCCGCCACCCATTCCGGCAAAGAATTGAGTTGCTCCAGATTGCGACAGACCGCAATGCAGTTCACGCGCTTCCATCGTTCCGGGACATCTTGCGAAAGGAGGGCGGCATCGCACACGCATCCGCGCACTTCCAGGCGCTCTGCCATATCGGGTGTACCGCGCACCCAGATGCGGTCGCGATATTCCATCGGGAGGGCCATAAGCCAGCGTTCGTACTGCGCTTCGGTCGCATACCGTACCGCACCGTCCGCCAAGTCCTGTGCGAACCCCGGCACGCGCTTCTGGAGAATGAGCCTCGTGAGCCCGCGCTTGAACATCTCCTCGATGTCATCGAACTCCGAGGAAAAATCGTCGAGGCATGTCGAAAGCCAAAGCCGCATGACACGAATATAGTTTTTTGCCCGCAACGGAAACGCACCTGAGATGTGCGCGAGCATCGAGATTTATTATATTCTGCGCATGGCCGATATGAACGACAAAAATATTCAGGACAAGAATGCGCCAGACGCAGCCAGCGCATGTCCGCAGGACAGCAATGCGCCGGGCAACAATGCTCCGGATTTCGCGAAACTCGCCGATGCCGCCTCGCCCGAAGGCAGCAGCATCAACAGCGAGGATTACTGGTTCCTGAAACTGAACGGGAATTGCTGACCGCATAGATGAAACAGCCTGCAGAACATAAACAGGAAAAAGAACGCTGCGTTCTCGTAGGGATATGCACCCCGAAGACACGCCCGTGGCTCGTATCTGAACAGGTAGCGGAACTCGGGCGCCTCGCCGAAACCGCGGGCGCTGTCGTTACCCGCAATTTTATCCAGCGCGTGCAGAATTTTAGCCCGGCCACCCTCATCGGCGAGGGCAAGGTGAACGAGGTCAAGCGCGCCCTCGAAGAAGACAACGCGAAGATGGTCGTATTTGACGACGACCTCTCCGGCTCGCAGGTCCGTAACCTCGAACAGCGCCTTCCCGGAATAAAGGTGCTCGACCGTACGGGCCTCATTCTCGATATTTTTGCAAAGCATGCCATAACCGCAGAAAGCCGCCTGATGGTGGAAGTCGCGCAGTTGCAGTACATGATGCCGCGGCTCACCGGTGCGTGGACGCACCTATGCCGCCAGCACAACGGCGGCATAGGCACCAAGGGGCCGGGTGAGACGCAGCTGGAAACAGACCGCCGCATGATCCGAAAGCGCATCCAGGAACTCAAGAAGAAACTCGAAAAGATCGAGGATGCCCGCGAAAGCCAGGCCGAAAATAGGAACGACATTTTTCACGTGGGTATCGTCGGCTACACGAACGCCGGAAAATCGACCCTCACGAACCGCCTCACCGGTGCTGACGTCTATGTAGAAGACAAGCTGTTCGCGACCCTCGACAGCACCACGCGCAAACTTTACCTCGATGGCGAAAACATCATCCTCTCCGATACTGTCGGGTTTATCCGCAAGCTCCCCCACAACCTCATCGAAACCTTCAAGAGCACCCTCGGGGTAGCATCCCATGCAGACTGCATTCTGGAAGTCGTAGACGGGAGTGCGCCGGATTACCGTGAACACCTGGAAGTGACGCACAAGACGCTCGAAGGCATCATCAGCAAAGACACTCCGCGCATCCGCGTGTTCAACAAGGCCGAAATCTGCGACGAGGCCCGCCGTACCGAGCTCTTGCAGAACTATCCCGAAGCCATCCAGGTAAGCGCCCGCGAAAACATCGGCATGGAGCGCCTGCGCGACGCATTCAAGACACAGCTTGCCGCCTGGAAAAAGAAGCGCGAAGCACATGAAGCAGCCGAAAAGAAAAGGGCAGAAATGCCGTGGCCACCGGAGGGATGATTCACTCCGTTCAGAATGACGAACAACTAATGACCATTGACTATTGACCAAGAACTAATAATCCATGAACAAGGAAGAACTGAAAGAGAAATACGGGAAGAAGCGCGTACCGCACGAATGGCGCAAGACGGACTGGTTTACCACGCTCGTCGTGACATTTTTCGGCTCGGGAATGAGCCCGAAGGCTCCCGGCACCATGGGCAGCCTCGCCGCGGCGATTATCGCCTACCCCATGGCATGGCTCGCATTGCGCCAATTTGGAAACTACGTATGGTCAATTTCTGGCAAAGCATTCCATTTCGGTTTCTTTATAAACCCATTTTTCCTGGCAACAGCCCTTATCGTATTCTTTGCCGCAATTCCCTTCGTAAATAAGGCGATGAAGGACACCGGCACCGAGGACCCCGGCTGGATAGTCATCGACGAAGTCTGCGGGATTTTCATGACACTCGCTTTTCTCCCGACGTACACAATCGTACATTATCCATGGTTCCTAGCCATCGCATTCGGGCTGTTTCGCTTCTTCGATATCCTCAAACCGCTCGGAATACACAAGTTCGAAAAATTCCCCGGAGCATGGGGCGTAATGGCGGATGACCTTCTTGGCGGTTTCTACGCAGGAATCCTGCTTGAGTTGGGAACGGCGATTGCCGTTGCCATTGGCTTCTAGTAGTCCTTGAGGCAGCGCACGGAATACATGTTGCTGCTCACGTCGAATTCCATCCTGAAATCTCCGGGAGGCTCAAGATGCCAGCCGTAAGCATCGCCATCTTCAGTCGTGGAACTCCAGAAATGCGCAGAGACACCCAGTTCCACAAATTCATCGGTCGCCTTGCCCGCAGGTACCACGTCGAACCCGTAACGGTCGCTGCCATCCCACTTGTCGCGGGACTTTAAACTCATCCAGGCAGCTTCCTTGCCGTCGCTATCCTCGATAAACGTGCGGAAGCGTTTCCATTCGTCATTCTCGGGCAGGTGCCATCTCGATGGGCATGCTTTATTTGCCATCTCGAAATTGTAAAGCCGGCCGTACTTCACACAGTTCTCGTTCTTGTTGTCGTAACAGGCGCTCCCCTTCACGTTGTACGCGAGATTTTCCGCCATCCATATGCGGCTCCCGATAACAACCGTCCTGTAGGTCTTGCCGTCACGGCTGTCACGGAACGAGCCCGTCTGAGGCAGGGCAATCGCGAATGTCGCGCCAAGTAAAAGCGAAATGCAGGCAACTTTAGGGATGCAATTCACGCGAACCTCCTAGAACTTTATCGGGTAAAGCAAGTACCAGTGGAATTCCGGGTAAACTTGTATGGTAGGGGCCGGCAACTTGAAGTAATTCAAGTACTTGATAAGCGTGCGGGCCAAGCGGCTCTGCGGGCGGAATGCTTCCAAGTCGTAGTCTAAAGCAAGGTAGACTTCACGGTGCCGATTTTTCGCATGGTAATCCATGGTTTCTTCATTGACACTTATACCTGCCGCAAAAGCAAGCCAGCTTGGGTAATACTTGCGAGCGCCAGCAGGCAGCATTCGGTAGGGTTTAAATGATGCCCAAAAAGTCTGGTTCACGTAATCGTCGGTAAATACGGCATCACCCACATGACCATCATTCTTATCATAATAGGCATCAGAGTTTATCCAATAACTCCACTTAAGGTCCACGTACTTAAACACCGGCACATAACGCTCTGCCATAGGCAAAAAACCACCCAAAGTTCCAGAAAGTACGTCAAAAACACTGAATCCCCATCTAGGCGAATAACCATCCTTGACATCAATCGCAATATGCGTAGTCATCGCGGAGAGCCCCGCAAACAAGTAAGACTGGAACTCAGAAAGCCCTGCCCAACGATAACCTTCGTAGAATGTTTCACCAAGAATCACACCTGCAGCAAAATGTCCAAGTTTGTCCAAGTTTAACGAATATTCGAAATCATTTTCAAAATGGAAATGACTCCTTTCGTCATCCCACCACCCCTTGGAAAACACAAATATGTATGCAGCGCCGAAGGAAGAAAGCGTGAGCGCACCAAGTCCACCGACCTTCCACCACGAAATTTCGGACTTGATATCGACGGAATCCTCGCTGCGATAATCCCACGTGGAATCGCGCCATGTGGGCGGGTCAAAAGGGGCCGCCTGCGTGGACTGCACAAGGCAAACCAGCGCAAAAACGAAAACAGCAAGGCTTTTCGGAAACGATAATCTCACGCATTTAAAGATAGAAAAAGAAAACCCCGCCAAATCCTATCGCTACTGCGTAACTACAGGATGACGGGGGTTCAAGGCAGGTCACGTCAGCCACCAATCAACGACTAATGACTAATAGCTAATGACCAATGACTAACAACCAATTAGTCGCGGGCCAACAGAAGCACGCTGTTCTGGCCACCGAAGCCGAATCCGTCGGAGAGCGCGTACTTGAAGTTGTGACTCGTGTTCTTGTTCGCGCAAACATCGAGATGGATGCGTTCATCCTTGTTGAACACGTTCGTCGTAGCGTGAATCATCTGGTTCTGCAGAGACTTCACCGTGATGATGGCCTCAAGGGCACCGGCAGCACCGAGGGCGTGGCCGATCATGCACTTGGAGGAGTTGATCTTCAGGGAGTCCGATGCACCGAACACCTTCTCGAGGGCGGAGCATTCAGCCACATCGCCGAGCGGGGTCGACGTACCGTGAGTATTCACGTAGCCCACTTCCTTCGGGGAAATGCCTGCATCGCGGAGCGCCATCTCGATAGCGAGACGCACGCCTTCGCCGTCTTCGCGCGGGGCGGACATGTGGTGCGCATCGGCGCTCATGCCGACAGCAGCAACGCGGGCAAGGATGTTCGCGCCGCGCTTCTTGGCGTGAGAAAGGCTTTCGAGCACGAGAATGCCGGAACCTTCGCCCATCACGAAGCCGTCGCGGTCCTTGTCGAACGGGCGGGAAGCAGTGGCCGGGTCATCGTTGCGCTTGGAGAGGGCGTGCATGTTGGTAAAGCCAGCGAGGGCGAGCGGGTTCACCGTCTCGTCGGTACCGCCAGCGAGCATGATGTCGGCGCGACCCAGGCGGATAGCGTCAAAGGCCGCTGCGATAGAATGGTTCGATGTCGCGCAGGCGGAAACCACTGCAAAGCAGGGGCCCATCCAGCCGGTGCGGTTGGAAACTTCGCCCGCAGGCATGTTCGTAATGGACATCGGGATAAAGAACGGTGAGACGCGGGTCGGACCACGGGTACCCCAGGTAACCGCGTTGTCAGTGTAAGTGTTCATACCGCCAATACCTGCACCGATAATCACGCCGGAACGGGACGGGTCTTCGGCCTTCGGGTCAACACCGGCATTCTTCAATGCCTGGAAGGCAGAATAGACTGCGTACTGGATGCACTTCGAGAACCTGGACTGGTCTCTGGTGCTAAAGAACTCGGAACCGTCAAATTCCTTGACCGCAGCCGCAATCTGGACCGGCAGTGCAGAAACGTCGAACCTATCAATCTTGGCGACGCCGGACTTGCCCTGCAAAAGGTTGTCCCAGAGGATGTCGGGGGAATTTCCAAGGGCCGAAACACAGCCCATACCGGTAATTACTACTTCTTCCATAGTGTATTCCTGTGTGTAACAAATTAACGAGCCGAATATAGCAAATATTTTTCTTACAATAAAGTGTTTTATTTCTCATTGACATCGTTGTTTGACGAAGCGTAAAAATAGGCAGACAAAACGTCAAAAAATATCTTGACAATTTTACACTTCGGTACAAAAAACTAAATTTACAACGATATGGCAAAAAAGAAAAGTTCTAGAAACCTGGTCTGGATGGATTTGGAAATGTCCGGGCTCGACCCCGAAAAGGACGTTATCCTGGAGATTGCCACCATCGTTACCGATGCGGAACTCAACATCCTAGCCGAAGGGCCCGTCATTGCCATTCACCAGAACGAGAACGTCTTTGAATCCATGGACGAATGGAATACCAAGCACCATACGGCGAGCGGTCTTGTAGAACGCTGCAGGCATTCGCAATACTCCACCGCCGACGCCGAAAAGGTGACGCTCGACTTTATCAAGCCTTTTACCGAAAAGGCAAAGAACGTACTGTGCGGCAATTCCATCACGCAGGACAGGCGTTTCTTGTACAAATACATGCCCGAAATATCGAACTGGCTTTGCTACAGGAATATAGACGTAAGTTCCATCAAGGAACTCTCATTCCGCTGGTATCCAAAACTTGATGAATTCCAAAAGGAAAAGCGCCACGAGGCCCTGAACGACATCCGCGAGAGCATCGCCGAACTCGCCTACTACCGTAAGACCATTTTTAAGTAAATCGATGAAATATTACTACGACCCCCAGAATCGACTCCCCTACAAGAAGAGATTACGTAACCGTTGCATCGCTATTGCCATTTTTGTTGCAGCCTGCGCCCTGATTGGCTCGTGCATATTCAAGAGCGGCGAACGGGCGGCGCAACCGAAAGGATTCGTCGTAAACGGCAATGATCCTACGGCAACATCCAAAGAATGGATCAAGGACACACTCCGTGTGGATTCTTCCATCATCGATTCGCTCAAGGAAGCGCACCGAGCAATCAAGCTGAAGGATACATTAACCGAATCCACAGTAAAGAGTCTTTTCGGCGAGGCAAAGGCATCAGCGGAAGCAGTCTCGAAGGAATCCGAAAGGAAGGAAGACCTCGAGAACACGCAGGCAGCCGTAACCGCTGCGGTCACCCCGGAAAATCCGCCCGAGGTAGAAATTGTTGATTCCGTGCATATCAAGAACCAGAAGGACGTGTTCCTCGCCGAGAAAATCGACAACATGCTCCGGCGCTTCAAGCCCATGCACAGCGCGATTCTTGTGGTGGAACCGAACAGCAACGAAATCATTGCCTGGGGTGAAACCAAGGATTACAAGGTGCAGAATGCGCCGGACTACATCTCGCGCAACACCTTCCCCGCCGCATCGCTTGCAAAGACCGTCACGATTGCAGCCGCGATGGAAAGCAACCGCTATTCGCTCAATTCCCCGATACCCGACAGGGGCGCGCACCACACGCTGTACAAGAACCAGTTGCGCGTGCCCGAGAACTATGCGGGCCCGACTATTGAACTGCAGGACGCCTATGCGAAATCCGCAAACCCGCCGCTCGGCATCATCGGCCTGAACGTCGGGGCAAAGCGCCTGCGCGACGCGGCAAAGATGCTCGGCTACAACACGAACTTCCCCGGAGGCCTCCCCGGGCGCTCGAACTATGCACCTCCCGATTCCGGATACGGGCTTGCCGAAGTGAGCTGCGGGTTTATCCAGTCGACAACCCTCTCTCCCCTCCTAGCGGCCGCGCAGGTGCGTTCCATACTCGCCAAGAAACCTCTCGAAATCCCGTGGGCGAAAGACCTCGAAGGCATCGCCCCCAAGCAGCGCATCGCTCTCGACGTGGGTAAGTTCAGCGAGAACACCTACTACGGGCTACGGGCCGCCATGCTACGTTCCGTCACGAACGGGACCGCAAGGAAGCACTTATCGACCAAGAATATGGCCCGCAAGAATTTCAACGCCCTGAACATCGGCGGCAAGACTGGTTCGCTCGACGGTAACGACCCGAACGGGCGATACGAATGGTTTATGGGATTTGCACAGTCGAAGGAAGACCCCAAGAAGGCGATTATCGTAGTCATCATGCAGGTTCACGACCTGCAGGGCTACCGCTCGCAGCCTGCATGCCAGGTGGCGGCGATGATAATGAACTACTGGGCTCACCAGAAATTATGGCAGACAAACTAAAAGCGAGGACAAAATGGAACCTTCCTGGTGGAACCTTATACCGACCTACTTTGACGGAATCGCATTTACAATTCCCCTCATGAACTTCCCGGTCCACTGGTACGGCGTGATGTACATTTTCGCGTTCGTCACCGCATACTTTACCATGTGGAAAATCAACTCGAAGGAAAATCTCGGGTACACCAAGGAGCAGTTCGACAACCTGTTCATGTGGGCCATCGCGGGCATCCTCATCGGTGCGCGACTCGGGTACGTTTTCTTCTACAAACCGGGCTATTACCTCGCAAACCCGCTTGAAATAATCATTCCCCTCACCCACGACGCACTCGGGTGGCACTTTACGGGCATTGCAGGCATGAGCTACCATGGCGGCATGATTCTCGGCACCATCTTTGCGATTATCGGAATGAAACGCAACAAGATGGACGTGTGGAAAACGCTCAACCTGAGTTTCCTTGCTGCCCCGCTCGCCTATACCTGGGGGCGATGGGGCAACTTCATCAACGGTGAACTTTTTGGCGAGGTGACCACAAGCCCCATCGGCATGTTCTTCCCGCTTGCCCACGACAGCCCCATCACGAACCCGATTCTTCACCACCCGAGCCAGCTCTACGAAATGTGCTTCGAGGGAATCATCCTGTTTGCGGTTCTCTATAACCTGAGACGCATTCCGCTATTGCGCGACAAAATGCCCTGCCTCTACCTGATGGGCTACGGCATATTCCGCTTCTTTATCGAATTCTTCCGCAGGCCCGATGCCCACCTGGGGCGCATCGACCTGTTCGGCATGAGCCGCGGGCAGACGCTCTGCAGCCTCATGATTATCACAGGCCTTGTGTGGCTGATTGTGCTGATTTACCGCCAGAAAAAGGCCGTTAAAAACGGCTAGTCCTGGGTGCAACGGACCACATCAGTAAACCTAGCAACTCACCGCAAGGTTTGAAACCGCGAGCGCGGGCACCTTTATACCTGAAAACTTGTCGTAGTATTCGCTCCCGACGGCGACGACATTCTGGATAATGTCGAAGAAATTTCCGGAAAGCGTCACGCCATCAACCGGATGCTGGATCACCCCGTTTTCGCACCAGAACCCGTGAGCCCCGATGCTCAGTTCGCCCGAAACGGCATTGCAGCCAGAATTGCCCTCCAGGCGAACAACCAACAGGCATTTCGGGAATAACTTCAAGAGTTCCGCCGTAGTCTTGTCGCCCGCAGGCACATACATGTTCCAGAACGCAGTACCCATCTTCGAACCGAAACCACGGGCAGCGCTACCTGTTGTACTGCAGCCATCTTTCGCGGCTGTTTCCAGATTGTAGAGAGCCTCGTTAAAGACACCGTCCTTTATAACCTCAACGCGACGCGTGAGAGAGCCTTCGGAATCGAAATAGACCTTGTTGCAGAAATTCTCGGAATTCGGGTCGCTCCAGAGAGAGAACTTTTCGGACGCAATCTTTTCACCCAGCTTACCCGCAAGGCGGGACATGCCCTTCTGCATGGATTCTGCGATAAACGGCGACCCGTACATTCCAACAAAGCGGCCGGCAATGCGTTCCGAGAAAATCACAGGAATTTTTCCGCCTTCAATTCTCTTCGCGCCAAAAAGTTCAGTGGCGTATGTAGCAGCCTTGTCCGCGATTTCTTTCATCGAAATTTCATTCCAGTCGCGACGGCTCTTTACGCAATTACCTAACTTACTGACTCCATCGCGTACTGCGACCGCACCCGCACCGACAGAAACGGAGTTGTCCTTGTCGGTGTAGAAAAGCCCGTTACTGTTCGCCACGATAGAGATTTCACGGTTCAGGTCGGCACCGAGGTACGGAATGTTCTTGATGTCGGTGGAACGTGCGAATGTTTCCTTTTCGAGTTCTATGCAGAAATCCTTGAGCTCCGCAAGCGAAAGCGAATCGAGGGCAGGATTGTAATTCGGGCTGTCATCCGGAATCTGCGCCGGCTTCGGAAGTTCAATATTTACAGGCTCCGTCCACTGCGTGTGGCAAACCGCATCCTTGATGGTCTGTGCAATCGCATCCCTGGTAAGGCGCTCGGTGTGCGCATACCCTGGATGTCCGTCCTTGATGACGCGGATACCAAGCCCTACAGAATCGGAAATCTCAGTATTCTGCACCTGCCCCTGAAAAACAGAGATACCCTCGGAATGCGAATTCGAAGCGATTATGTCGAACTGTTCCGCCTCGCCCTTCGCGAGGTCACACATACAAGAAACTGCGTCAGTAATATTCATAGTTTGCCAATGGTCATTAGTTATTGGTCAATAGTTTTTTTCGCTTTACTGGCAAGCATTCGCCAGTAGGCGGCGGGGCTCCCCGTCACGGATTCGAGCGATTCGGCGAGTTCTCGGGTAATCTCGACGGTCCCTGCAATCAAGCCCTCGAGCGTTTCCATCGGCACCCCGATGCGGCGCGCGAATTCGGCCTTGTCCATCTTGAGCCACTCGATACCTTCCAAAATTGCCTGCCCCGGAGTGGGCGTTCCATGCCTTGCCATTAGAAATCAACCTCTTTCCAGCCTTCCGCACCAAAGCGGAGGTCACGTTCTACAAATTCCCAAATAAGGAGCTTTTTGCCCTTAAGCACGCCGGCCTTGCGGGCAAGCTTCTCGCGCACAAGGGTCGAAGCGCCACCATCGCTCACGATACTTGCGACAGGCCTTCCCATTTCCTTCGCGAAGTGTGCAATCCAGCCCGCGTTTACCGGCGAATCCGTCTGGTAGATGCGGCTGAAGCTATCACCGAGAATCAAGATCTTCGCCTTGCGGAAATCGTCCTTGAAGGGAGTCACAGTCGTATCGTAATAAAGCGAATCGTCTTCCTCGCATGGATTCATTCTAACATGGTAGCATGAATCAAATGCACTACCCTTAGGACAACTTTTTGTCAAAGCACGCACACAGGCAGCATCATCTTCATCACAGGGACTATTCTTTGCAAAATAGCAAGAATCGTCACGTTCGGGACAATCCTTCATCAGAGAATCCAAGCAGTTAGCACTGCTCTGAGCCATACCAATTCTTTCTATGATATTCTGCTGCATCACCACATGCCCCGTCACCTGCTGCACCTTGAACACATCGAACTTGTTGAGCCCGCTCATCTCGCCGATATCGCCCATGCGGTCGGCCACGGAATCAGATGCGACGTATTCCATAGATGGCTCACTGATATCCACGACTCCCGCCTCCACCATCTCGCGCACCTTGCCTGCAATCACGCCTGCGGCAAGTTCTGCCCCGCGCGGAGTCCAGTGCGTGTCGTCGTTCAGGTAGAGCGGTCCAAGTTTTGCATCGTCTGCCTTCGCGGCAAGGAGTGGCGTGTACAAATCCACCGTATGGAGCCCGAGGCGAGCGAGCGAATCGAGAATCGACTTGCCGTGACCCGCGGCAGTCGCGCCCCGAGATATGTCCGCGCCGTTAATGCCTGCGACCGGGGATGCGCCGGTCAGCCTTTCGGGATAGATGCTCGGCTTGCCCGGAGTAACCACCACAAGGAGTTCCACGCCCTTCGCCTTCAGCTGGTCGCGGAACCGGAGAATCGCCTGCACCGGGTTATCGAGTTTCGCACTGCGCTCATCCAGCGGGGACGGTTGCACCAGGAATTCCACATCCTGCCGGTAGAAAAGCCAGCGATCAGAAGCCGTGGCGGTATCGCGCCCGCAGCCTGCACCAATGCAATCGCCTGCCGCACCGAGCACCACCTTTTCGCCCGGGTCGTTAAAGATATTCCATACCGCGAGCTGGTAACGCGGGCGCACCGCAAGCACCAGCGCATTCTCGTCTTCCACCTTCTTCTCGAAAGCCCGCAGATAGCGGCTCGTCCATACGCCGTAATGCTTGACGCCCGAAATTGCCCGCACAACCGAGAAATGCCCGAACTCGCCCACCACCGCCTTGAGTGTTGAATCGACGACCTTGAAACTTTCGGGCTCGTCCTCGAGACTCGCAAGCAACGTGTCCGCCTGCTTGAGCAGCTTGTAGCCCGCCTCCGCTGTATCGAGCTGCGCATACGCATTGACGGTCAGCGCGACCGCCTCCAAGTCGGAAAGGGCCCCGATTACGGGTTCCAGCGCATCCACAGTCTCCGCGCCACCCGCAATAGACTCGCGCGCAGCACGCCAGGCACTATCCAGGCGCATCGCCCCCGCAATCATATTAGATTCCCGCACGAATGGGGTATAGACAATGTCCTTAAAGATGTCGAAGGAAACAAACCGTTTATCGCCACGCAGGTCCGCGACGGCCTGCACCGTAAACGGAAGCAGGAGCAAGATCCCGAACAGGACAACAATTGCAACGTACTTTTTATTCACGATGTAAAGTTACAAAAATGCAAAGGAGATCCCCGACCAAGTCGGGGATGACGTAGCAAAAAAGAAACGCTGTCGGAGTAATCCGCCAGCGTAATACCCGGTCCGCGACTCGAACGCGGAGCTCATCCTTAGGAGGGACGCGTTTTATCCTGTTAAACTAACCAGGCATGCAACCTTCAGGCCTTGCGGTCTTTCAAGTTCGCGACAAATATAACTAAAAGCGCCCGTTTTGTCATCGGGGCGAAAGTCCGCCTAGTAAGCGTGGTCGCAGTCCACGTTCTCCTTGCCCTTGATACCGTTCGCGCATTCAATCAGGCCCTGGAGTTCGCCGTTACGGAACGTGCCCCAGCTCTTCTTGTCCTGCTTCTCAGTCAAGCAAACCTTGTTCGTGGTCGTGGAATCAATACCTTCCTGCCCGTTCACCGGAATCCAGTCGTAGCAGGTTTCCTTCACGGTAAACGTCATGTACTTGCCATCGAGCTTGCCATCGCGGTAGTTACCGAAGGAATACCCGAGGTCGTTCGGGCCATTGAGTTTGCCCTTCTTGTAGTCAATCGTGACCTTGTCCTTCGGCTTGTTCTTCTCGCGCTCTTCCTTCATCTTCTGGAAAGCTTCCAGGGCCTCTTCCTTGTCCTTCTTCTTCTTGATCTTGGAGATGCGCTTCATTTCCTTCTTGTCGGCAGCCTCAATCGCCTTCACGTCTTCGACAAACGGGTAGTGCACCACCACGCGTCCGTGAATCTCGTTGTTCCAGTACGGGATTTCGGCCATAAGGAATCCCTTGTGCGAGAACATGTTCACCATGCCGTGGACAGCGCCCTTCCTGTAAGGCACTTCCAGGTGCAAGAAGTAGTACTTCTCGAGTTTCTTCTTCAGTTTCTTGTCGGTTACCGCAATGTTGTCCATCGCGCTATAACGGTAGAACTTGGCCGTGCCATTCTTTACGCCATGCACATAATCGACTGTGTAGAGCACCTTGCCAAAGTCCTTGCCCTGGCGAACCGGAAGCGTAAGGTCGTTGCCGAAGCCGGTTTCTCGGCCGTGGAACTTGCCTTCCCCATCGACATTCATAATATTCTCGACATAGCCGTTCACGAGAAAGCCCGTCCACGTATTGCCGTCCTTGCAACGCACGTCGCTGTAGTCGGGGAAACTACCGATGGACTCGGGCAAAAGCTTCTCGGGCAAGCCGGAAATACTGAACACGCCCTTCTTGTCCCAGTCGAGGAAGCGTTCCGTACCCGGACGTTCATGATACTGGAAGAAGCAGAGAACGCTGTCGGCTTTTGCCTTGTGGTCCTGGAAATACTTGCCGAAATCGGTCAGGTTGGAATCGTCATCCTTCTTGGAAGGCTTTTTCTTGGAATCGGGGAAAGTCTGCGCGATGGCGTCATGTACCTTGCCGGAATCCGCAAAGGCGGAAAGCGTAAACCCGCTATTGTTCAGGTGGTCGACGCACAGGTCAAGGCTTTTCTGGTAGGTTTCGCTTGTGTCACTGCAGTCCTTGGCGCGGCACGGGAGAATCTCGTACTGCGGCAAATCCCAGACCTTGTTCACCTTCGTGAGGATTTCACCTTCCTGCCAGTCCACGCCTTCAGTTTCTTCCACATTGAAGCATCCGCAAATCCAGCCGTCACCGTAGGTCTTGATACCCAGGCGCGAGATTTCGGAGGCATCTACGTGGGCAACGTTTTCCATCCAGCAATCGAAATACTTCGGCGAGAGTTCCTGCGCAGAAGCAAGAACGGATAACACCGAAACAGTAGCAAAAACAGTTTTAAACAGGCGTATTCTCATTTTTCATTTCCCTATACGCCTTAAATATAGACAACTTTTCAAAAAAAAAGAGTGCGAATGGCCGATTCGAACGAATTAACCGCCCGAGAGTTTGACGGTATAGCCCTTCTTTTCGAGTTCTGTTTTCAAAATATTACGTTTATCACCCTGGATTTCAATGTTGAAGTCCTTTACGGAGCCGCCCACCCCGCACTTCTGCTTGAGCGTGCGGGCCAAGTCCTTCAGTTCATCCTCGTCAAGCGGGATTCCCGTAACGACGCTCGCCATCTTGCCGCCACCGAGGCGCTTCAACTGGATGCGCACGACTCCGTCACCCAGGGGGCGTTCCGCCTTGGGCTTTTCTTCCTTGACACGGCCAACCCCGGTCGCAAAAACAAGCGTAGAACGATCTTCGATAGACATTACTCGCCCTCCTTCGGCTCATCATCCTTGCCATCCTTTATAATCGGGTGCTCCATAGGCACGTTGCGCGGGTCCGGCTTATTGAACACGAGTGCGCAAACGACAATGACTGCGATGTAGAAAAGCACTGCGGCAAGGAGCGCAAGCAAATCGCCCGACAAGGCCTGCACCTTCACGAAAATGAGGATGCTACAGGGCATGGCGAGCAAACACAAAATACCCGGTAGAGATTTTTTCATACCGGGAAATATAGTTTTATCTGAGATCGACCATCTCGCTCTTGCCGTCGACGGTTACCTTGTACTTGCCGGGGTAACCGCGGAACTTCACGACGCCGTTCTCGTCTGCCTTGAACGTGCCGTTGGTGGTCCACACCTTGTGCCACAGGTCGTAGATTAGCTTGGCGGCAGGCTTCTCGCGCCCGTCCATGGCAACAATACCGCCGTTCTTGACCCAGTGGCGGCCATCCCAGAAGCCCCACAGCACAATGCCTTCCACGGCCGGGTGGCTGAAGGCGATGCGCAGGACCATCTCGTAGCGGCGGGCCTGTTCGTCTTCGCCGAAGTACATGCCCTTCTGCCAGTCGCCAAAGTCAAGCTCGGTAATCTTGATGGGGAGCCCGAGCGAGCCGAGCCTGTCAAGGCGCTTCTTGATGAAGTTCGGGTTCAGCTGGCGGTCACCGAAGTGGCACTGCACGCCGATGCCGTGTACGGGCACCTTGCGGTCGAGCATTCCCTTCACGATGTCGTAGAGGCGCTCGGTTTCGCCAGCGGCCACCACGTTGTACTCATTGATAAACAGGCGTGCATCCGGGTCGGCACGGTGAGCCCACACATGGGCGCTATCCAGCAGGTCCCAACCGCACTTGTTGAAGATAAACGGCTCGTGGAAGGCTTCGTTCCACACGTCGTATTCCTTGATGCGGCCCTTGTATTCCTTGAGGTCGCGGGTGATGCGGTCCTTGATTTTGTTCGAGATGTCCTTGCAGCTCCCCTGGTTGCTGAAATGCTTGTCGAAGCCGTAGCCCTGGTGGCCCCACACGAGCGTATGGGCGCGGAAGCCCCACTTGTAGGCATCCACGTAGTCGAGGTACTGCTTGAATTCGTCGCGGCGGATCTTGCCCTTCTTGGGTTCGTAATCCGGCCACTTGAACTGGTTCTCGGGCACGCCGTACCAGAAGTACTTGTTGGCGGTCTTCCTATACCAGGTCTCCACGCTGTCCTTGCTCGGGTATAGCGCGAGAGCCGTACCGAAGGGGAAAGCGTGGCGCATGAGTTCCACCTTCACCTGCGCACCGGGGGCCGCCTTCACGGTCAGTTCCTTTTTGCGGAGGCTGTCAATGCGGGCGGCGGAATTGTTGTACCAGGTCATGTCGTCGAGGCCTTCCACCTTCTCGATTTCCACGTCGTCCATCTGCATCCAGCCCTTCGCGAGGCCCACATGGAACGTGACGTTGTTGAGGCCGTAGCCCTTCTGGTCGGCAAGGAAGGTCATGGAATAGGTTTTCCATTCATTGGTGAGCATGAAGGACGCGCTTTCCTTCTGGCGCCAGTCGGGAGCGCCGCCCTGCACGATGGCGTTGATAGGCATGTTGCCCTTCGCCTTGAACGTAAGCGTATAGTAGGCGGAATCGGCGAGCCACTTGGGGGGCTGCAACTGCAGGCCCCAACTGGGGTTCGGAAGTTCGGTCACCGTGACCTTCACGCCCTCGGAGCCATCCACACCGAGACCGGGCTTACCGAGCTGCAGGTCCACCTTCGCCGGGCCATCCGGGTTGTTCCACAGGTACCAGCCGCCATCACCATAAGACATGTCGCCATTCGTCAGCACGTTCTGTGCCACCAACGGGGCGGCGGCCAGGGCCGCGGCCGCGCACGCAAATTTCACGCTCGAAAGATTCATAAGGACCTCGCTTTTTCGCCTAGAGTCATCTGTTCGCCCAGAATATAAAATATGGGCCGGCATTTTACTTCGATAAAATGCCTTTTTTCGGTTACAGTAAGGAACAATATTGTCCACAGAAATACCAAAGTGTATCAAGTGTATCTAACCACTATTCCGAATCCACGATACAACGGATGGCATACATATAGTCGCTTGTGTAATACTTGAACTCTTCAAAATAGCATACATCGCTGTCACTGTATAATGATAAACTATAGACACCATTTTCCCCTTTTGTTGAAGACCAGAATTCGGCGTAATCTGTATTACTGTTCCCCCACGAACTCCCATAGAACTCGCGAGCCGGCAAAGCCGAAAAACCAAAATGGTCAACTTCCTTTCTCTTTCGCCAGGTAGACGATTTCAGCGCAGCTCCAGATGCGTTAGCCCCAGAGACGGCCCAGAATAAAGTTTCCCATTCTTCCTTAGACGGCATGTGCGAACCAGCAGGGCAAAGGTCTCCTCCATTGTTAGCAATATCCCTCCATAGGTAATAACGGCCATATAAATCGCAATCGTTGGCGTAACAACGGCTAATCGATGTCTCGTACTTCAAGTTCTCGGCAAACCAGACCTGATTACCAATCTTTATCGTTTTATAGACCTGATTGTCTCGTGGGTCGGTAAATTCTCCATAAGTGCAGTTGTCTTCCTGCTCCGTCCTGCAGGGCTGTGCTATGGTAATGGTATCATAGAAGGAATCTTCGACCAGGGTATCCTTGATACAGCGGACAGCGTTCGCCATGTTCTTGGTATGGTTATAGACAATTCCGGCACTACGACTCGACAAAATAAACCATGCAGCAAATTTCTCATCGTATTCAGTAGATGTCCACGAGAATGTTTCACTTATGTCTTTTATATTTCCTATCGCCGTGCTTCGCCCACCGGGTAAGAAAGACAGGCCATAGATGTCCGAATTTAGGGAATCTTTCCATCCAACTTGAGATTTTATCTTTAATGCAGCCTCATAAGACCCACCGGCATAAAGTATCAAGTTGTTGTATTCCTGATTTGTCGGCACGTGCCAGCCTTCGGGGCAAATGCCTCGCGCCGGATATGCCGGCGAACATTTATTGCCCATACCACACCCCTTGCCCGCTGTACCAAAAATACCGGCACTATCCATGACAGCCGCCCAGGTATAATAACGACCTAAAATTTTGCAGGAATCCGTGCCGCAGTAATTCTCAAATGGTTCATCGTTCACCACATACTCGAAGGCAAGGTCTTCCGCCATCCAGACCTGCCTTCCGACAGTGACCGTCTTGTAGACATGCCCGTCGCGTGCATCCTTCAGTTCGCCGTACTGGACATTCGAATTAAACGCCTCGTCCTTGGTAAAATCGAAACTGACTGAACTATAAGGAGTGCTGCTAGAAGACCCTAGACTACTAGAAGACCGTACGCTACTGGAAGAACTCCGGATGCTGCTAGAACTAGCCCTGTCGCTGGAAGATGACCTGGCAGAAGACGAACTAGACGTTTCCTCGTCATCGACCCGAATCCACCTATCACCATCACATTCATAGTCTTGCTTGAGATCTGCCACATAGACTTTCTCGCCCTTGAATTCGTCACTGCATGCGTAGGATTCCAGTTCGTCCATATCGGCCACTTCGCCGGGGAGTTCACGCTGCCTCGGAATAAAAGAGTCGTCATCACCGCAGGCCGTAAACATTGCTAGCGAAAGCGATATTATTAGAGTACTGGCTTGAAAACGCATCTTATTTCTCCTTGAAACCCAGATTCAATAGGAAACATAGAAAAAAAATGTGATTATTCTACATCTTTAATCTATTTTTTGGGATATGCACTACACACCCTACCGCGATTTACTGCTCAAACTATTCCCGAACTACCTCAAGGTGAGAAAGCTCCCGCTGAACGGCGGCATGAGTTGCCCGAACCTCGACGGCACCAAGGGTTTCTCGGGATGCAGCTACTGCAACAACCGCAGCTTTAGCCCGGTGTTCGACCAGGCGAAGGTCAGCATCCAGGAGCAGCTCGATAAGTTCGTGCCGAGGCTCCGCGAAAAGTACCCGAATGCGGGCATCCTCGCCTACCTGCAGCCGTACACGAACACGCACGCCCCGCTCGAGCACCTGAAAGGGATAATCGACCCGATTATCAAGCACAAGGAAATTGCGGGGCTTGCGATAGGGACGCGCCCGGACTGCCTCGAAGACGAGAAAATCGCCTACCTCGCGGAACTGAACCGCAAGAAGCCGATTATCGTGGAAATCGGGCTCCAGACGGCAAACGACCTGACGCTTGCGGCAATAAACCGCAGGCATACACTCGCCGAATTCGAGGATGCCGTCAAGCGCTGCCAGGCGGCGGGTCTCACCGTCACCACGCACGTGATTGTCGGGCTCCCCGGTGAAACGCTGGAAGACTTCAAGAAGACGGCCACCGTCGTCCGCGACCTGCACCTCGCCGCCGTGAAAATCCACCCGCTGCATATTGTCGCGGGCACTGTGATGGCACAAGATTTTTCCGCAGGCGAAATCAAGCTGTTGGAATTCGAGGAATATTGCGCCGCCGTCGCCGAGATGATTAAAATTATCGGGCCAGATACCGCCATCGAGCGTTTCAGCGGCGAAAGCCCGAGCGACATGCTCCTTGCCCCCAACTGGTGCGGGGAACGCGACAAGATTATCGCGGAAGTGGAAAAACTGCTCGATAAACAATAGTCGCGGCACCCATATTTTTTTAAATTTGCATCCGAAAAAACAAAAAGGATTTGAAAATGGCAAAGACCAGCGCAAAGAAAACTGAAAAGAAGGGCACCCAGACCAACATGTGGACCGGCCGTTTTGCTAGCGGTATGGCGCAGAGCATGGTGGACCTGAGCTTCAGCCTGCAATTCGACGCCGAACTCATCGAAGAAGACATCGAAGGCAGCATCGGCCACGGCAAGGGCCTGGTAGAATCCGGCGTGTTAAGCAAGGCCGACTACAAGAAGATTTGCGATGGTCTGGCCAGCATCCTCAAGGATTACAAGGCCGGCAAGAACCTGTGGAAGGAATCTGACGAAGACATCCACATGGCCGTAGAACGCGTGCTCACCGAACGCATCGGCGCCCTCGGCAAGAAGATTCACACGGGCCGTAGCCGTAACGACCAGGTCTGCACGGACTTCAAGCTCTACATGCGTCACCGCGCCACCGAAATCCGCGCCCTCGAAGTTTCTTTGATGGAAACGGTTCTCGACCTCGCCAAGAAATACTTCGGCAAGATGATGCCGGGCTACACCCACTTGCAGCAGGCTCAGCCGATTTACTTCAGCCATTACCTGATGAGCATGTTCTTTGCCGTGAGCCGCGACGTGAAGCGCCTCGACAATTTCTTGGAGTTGCACAGCGAACTTCCGCTGGGTAGCGGCGCCATGGCCGGTTCCGCATTCCCCTATCACCGTGCCCTCGTCGCGAAGGAACTCGGATTCAAGGGTGTATGCCCCAACAGCATCGATGCAGTGAGTCACCGCGACATGATGCTGGAATTCGAAGCCGACCTCGCGATTATCGCGAACACCATGAGCCGCTACGCCGAAGACTTCGTGAACTGGAGCACCAGCGAATTCGGCTACCTCACCCTGCACGACGCCTTCTCTAGTGGTTCCTCGATGATGCCGCAGAAGAAGAACCCGGATTCCATGGAACTCATCCGCGGAAAGTCCGGCCGTATGCTCGGTAACTTCAGCGCCCTCTACACGCTGGTGAAGGGTGCCCCGCTGAGCTACAGCCGCGACCTGCAAGAAGACAAGGAACCGGTATTCGACTCCGTCCATAACGTGAAGGTGATTCTCCGCGTGATGAAGGAAGCCTTGGAAAGTGCACGCTTTAACTTCGACAAGATGCATGCGAAGATGCTGCCGGCGCTGCTGGCTACCGACCTCGCTGACTTGCTGGTCGAATCCGGCGTGCCGTTCCGCGATGCCCACCACGTGGTCGGTAGCCTGGTCGGCGAAGCCGCCCGCCAAGGCCTCGAATTCACGGACCTTAGCGACGAGGCCTGGGCAAGCGCCGGCGTCCCGAACGTCAAGCAGATGAAGAAAACTCTCACCTTCGAATACAGCGTGAGCCGCAGGAATATCGAAGGTGGCACCGGTCCCAAGTCCGTCAAGCAGCAGTTCGTAAAGGCCGATGCGATTCTGAAGAAGTTCAAGAAGTAAACTCACAAAAAAAATTTCTTGACTTTCGCGAAAATCGAAACTATATTTAAGGCCATGAACAAAATCTTTGGACAGAACATCGCAGCAGATGCAAGAATTGCAGCTAACGCCGCAATGGCGAAAGCGGCAAGCCCGGCAGCAGCCCGAGCTATTGTGGGGCTGTCCAGAGAAACCAAAGTCTGCAAGGCATAACGCCAAAATCCAGATAGCAAGTTTCAAGGGCAGCCCCGTAAAAGGCTGCTCTTTTTGCAACCGCTCGTTCTTATTTACCCCCCTTTTTAACCACTAACCACAAGGAACAACGGAAATTCTTGAACAATTTTATGCTATAATTACAGCGCAAAAAGAATTTTCGATACCTATACAGGAGCATAAAATGCGCAGAAGACTTTTGAGCGAAGGTGCCAAGGAACTCTCTTACGAAATCCGCGAGATCGTGAAGAAGGCAAACCAGCTCAAGGCACTCGGCCTCCCCATCCACTGGGAAAACATCGGCGACCCCATCGAAAAGAAGTGCCAGTTGCCCGACTGGATCAAGGACATCGTGGTCGACCTCGTCAAGACGAACCGCAGCTACGGCTACTGCCCCTCCAAGGGCATGCTCGAAACCCGCGAATTCCTGGTCAAAGAGAACAACAAGCTCGGCGGCGCACAGATCAACGTCGACGACATCCTGTTCTTCAACGGTCTCGGTGACGCCATCGCCACCATCTACGGTCTGCTCTCGATGAACACCCGCATCATCGGACCTGCGCCGGCATACAGCACTCACAGTTCCGCCGAGGCGGCACACGCCCACACGGCCCCCATCACCTACAGCCTCCAGCCCGAGAACCACTGGTACCCGGACCTGGAAGAACTGGAAAACAAGGTGAAGTACAACCCGAGCATCGCGGGCATTCTCATCTTGAACCCGGACAACCCGACCGGCATGGTCTACCCGCTCGACATCCTCAAGAAGATTGTGGACATCGCGAAGCGCTACAACCTGTTCATCATCTGCGACGAAATCTACAACAAGATTACGTACAATGGCGCACACGCCTATGCCCTGGCCGAATACATCGGCGACGTCCCGGGCATCGCGCTCAAGGGCATTTCGAAGGAATACCCGTGGCCGGGCGCTCGTTGCGGCTGGGCCGAATACTACAACCGCGACAAGGACGAACAGTTCGACGCCTTCTGCCGCGCCATCGACAACGCGAAGATGGTGGAAGTCTGCTCGACCACGCTCCCGCAGATGACCATTCCGCGTGTGCTGGGCGACCCGCGCTTTATCGAGCACCGCACCGCGCTGAACGAGAAGATTGGCCGCCGTAGCGCCATCATCAACGAAATCCTTTCGGACATTCCGGAACTGTACTTCAACCCGACCTACGGCGCGTTCTACAACACCATCATCTTCCGCGAAGGCACGCTCAACAGCCACCAGACGCTCAAGATCGACAACCCGATTATCAAGAAGAAGGTGGAAGAATGGTGCAGCAAGACGACGAACCTCGACTACCGCTTCGTGTACTACCTGCTAGGCGCTAAGGGCATCTGCGTGGTGCCGAGCACGAGCTTCTGCACGGACTTGAAGGGCTTCCGCGTGACGCTCCTGGAAGAAGACGAAGAGGAACTGCGCGAAGTGTTCACGACCATCCACGATGCCATCGTGGAATACCTGCACTCGTAGTCGGTACAGACAAGTTAAGAAAAGTCGCTCGAAAGGGCGACTTTTTCTATTAGATTTCGGCGTCTACGGATGCGGGCTTGATTGGGATCGGCGCGAACGGCGGTTCCAGTTCTATGCTGATGGGGCAATGGTCCGAACCCTGCACGGAGGAATGAATCTCAGAATTCAGTACATTCGGCATGAGCGCTTCATCGACAAACGCATAGTCCAGACGCCACCCCACGTTACGGGCACGCGCACCAAAGCGGTTGCTCCACCAGGTATAGGCTTCTCGCGTATCGGGGTGCAGGTTACGGAACGTATCCACGAAACCGTTTTCTACGTACTTGTCCATCCAGGCGCGTTCAATCGGCAGGAACCCGCTGATATTCTCGTTTTCCTTGGGGCGCGCGATGTCGATTTCCTTATGGCAGGTATTGTAGTCGCCCACCGTAAGCACGTGCTTGCCGTTCGCAAGCCAACGCAGCGAGTTCTCGAGGAACGCATCATAAAAGCGCAGCTTGTAGTCCAGGCGGTCGTCGCCCGAACCTCCGTTCGGGAAATAGATGGAGTTGAGGACCCAGTCCGGAAACACGAGCTGAAGCACGCGGCCTTCCTCGTCGAACTCGTCGATATCAAACCCATAGTTCACCATGTCGGGCTCGATGCGGGTATACACGGCAACACCGCTGTAACCCTTCTTGCGCTTGCACGCATTCCAGTAAGTAAAGTAGCCTTCCGGATTCCGAAGCGTGTCGGGTACCTGGTTTTCTTCGGCTCGAACCTCCTGAAGGCAGAGGATATCGGGTGCCGTACTGGCGAACCATTCCTCGAATCCTTTCTTGAGTGCCGAACGTATACCGTTCACGTTCCAACTGTATATATTCATCTTATACCGTAACCCAATCTCTCTAGGTTAAAGATAGGTTTTTAAATCCAAAAGTGTATAGACCAAAGCGAAAAAAGAAAAAACTCCCGCATCGCGATAGTTTGTAACAATATTTTTACACAAGATTTAGGATAAAATCTCAATTTTGAGCAAAGTTGCTAATTTTTTTCACTAGATTTGAGAAAAGAAATGTTTTTTTCTTTAGAAAATTTATATTTGAATCATGAATTCTAAAATCCTCGCCATCAAGCTTACCGCGTTTCTCGCATCCCTGACATTCTTTTCCGGCTGTGCCGGTTCGTCCAACGGGGATGATCTTGAAGTTCCCACGAACCTCCCCCCCATCTGCCGTGACATCGACTTCGTCGCGAACCCCGACATGCGTGAGATGTGCGGCGTCCGCAAGGCTCACAACAAGGCTTACAAAAACATTCCGCAGCAGCGCTACCTCATTAAGCCCAGCGAGACTTCCATCGTGAAGACGGGCAACAAGCTTGAACTTCGTTTCCAGAATTCCCTACCGCTCTACCTGGAAGGCCCTATCGTGAACGAGATCCTCTTCAGCCAGGAGAAGCGCCTCGAAAGAATCAAGAACACCTACGACTACCACGAAATCTACAACAAGGTTTCCAAGGAACGTACACGCATATTCAAGATGGGCATCCCGACCGACTTCGGCAGTACGCGCGAATTCTGCTTCCGCATCCCCGAAGCAAAGGGTAACGCAAGAACACGTAGCAAGGCCATGGGTAACAACATCGAGCGCATGGATTGCGAAGACTTCGAAACCATCGTGAAGGCGGAAAAAGCGGCAAAGGGACTCTAGACCCCGCTACACCTTTTAAACGGAGCCGCATGACCTGCGGTTCCTTTTTTTTCTAAATTAGGCCACGGTACAAACGTGACAACAGAAAGCAAGTACATCCACAACGCACTCAAGCAGGTCCACCACAAGGCCCCGTGCTCGAGCGTTTACGGTTTTTCCATTTCGGGACTTGCAACGTATATGCAGTTCCCCGAAATGAACTTCTGCATCGACATGGGAGAATGCCCGCTTTCGGCCACCCCCATCGACCACGTGTTCCTCACGCACGCGCACGGCGACCACGCCCGCTGCCTCATGCGTCACCACAGCCTCCGCAAAATGATGGGCGTAGAACGCGACAGCGTGTACTACATTCCCGAAAGCATCTATGAAGGGGCAAAGGACTGGATCCGCGCCGAAGCGATGTTCGAAGGAGTGAGCGAAGCCAAGTTCCGTTACCCGGAAATCGTTGCCGTCAGGGCGGGAGAACGCATTCCGCTGCGCTACAGGAAGGACATGGTCCTGGAACCCTTTGAGGTGAAACACTCCGTCCCCGCGATGGGCGGCACGCTCTACCTGCACAAGAGAAAGCTCAAGGACGAGTTCCTCGGGAAGGACGCAAGCGAAATCATCGCACTTCGGCAGGCAGGTGTCGAGATTACACGCGAGGTATTCGAACCGCAGATGAGTTTCATGGGAGACTGCCTCGGCGAGAGCCTGCTCGAGAACCGCTCCGTTTTCGACTCGAAAGTCCTCGTTACCGAATGCACGTTTATCGCCCCCGAAGACGAGCCCATGAGCCGCAAGAAGGGGCACACGCATCTCGACCACATCGTACATGCGCTGAATGAACTTGGGGACGAAGTCAAGTGCGAACAGATTATCCTCACGCACTTCTCGATGAAGTATTCGGAAAAGTATATCCGCGAGACTATCGCGAAGGAAATACCGGAAAAGTTTAGAGAGAAGGTCGTAGCGTTTATTTAATTGATGATTGATGATGTATAATGGATGATTAGTTGTTGGGTTGCGAGATGTTTATTGCAGGTTAGGCAATGTTTATTGCGGGAGGAATAGGAAAAGTATGAGTGAAGATGTAATCAACAAGAACGTAGAAGAAGCTACTGAAGATGCCGGCGAAAAGCAGGTCGTAATTCCGGAATTCTACCGCGATTTGAACCGGGACAGCGAGCACAGGAGCCTCTGGCACTACGTGTTCCGCACGAACGGTGACCGCAAGCCCATCAAAACAACCGACGGCCTCCCCCACAAGCTGGATTTCAACTGGAATGACATGTTCGAAAACGAGAACGGCCACATCGAGGTCGAAATCGGGAGCGGCAAGGGCAACTTTATTGCGGACTACGCCCAGAAGCACCCCGACTACTTTATCATGGGTAGCGAGTGGGACTACACGTGGGCCGTATTCGCGCATGATCGCATGGAAAAGCGCGGGGTGCTCGACAACGCGTCCATGCTGCGCGGCGACGTATTCTACTTCTTGCGCGATGCAGTAAAGAGCAACACCGTAGACGCATTCCACATGTACTTCCCGGACCCGTGGCCCAAGGAGCGCCACCACAAGAACCGCCTGTTGCGCCCCGACTTCCTGACCGAGGTCGCCCGCGTGCTCAAGCCCGGCAAGCGCCTGTTCTACTGGGGTACAGACCACAAGGAATACAACGAGATTGCGCTTGAAACGTTCGACAACTTCCCCGGATGCAAGGTCGTCGTGCGCAATACCGCAGAACCGACCGAGGGCATCACCACCGGTTTTGAACGCAAGTACAGGAAAGAAGGCAGGCCCATCTACCGGAGCGTAATCGAGTTCGAAAAATAATTTTTTTTCGGATGTCAAAATTTGTCTGGTCGCGCGATTTGGAATTTTCTAATTTATCGTCACTATGTTAAAGACTCTTTCGATAAACGATTTTACCCTGATTGCCAAGGCAGAAGTCCCTTTCCGCGAAGGGTTCACGGCCATTACCGGCGAAACCGGCGCAGGCAAGTCCGTACTTCTCAAGGCGCTCCGCATGGTCTGTGGCGACAAGGCGCAGGCATCGATGGTGCGTACCGGCGAGAGCAAGGCCGTCATCGAAGGCATTTTTGACATCAGCAACGAACCGAAAGTCAAGAAGATTGTCGAAAGTCTCGGAATAGACTGTGACGACGAGCTCGTTATCCGGCGCGAGATTCTCGAGAACGGCAAGGGCCGCACGCGCGTCAACGGCAATATGGTAAATCTCGCCGACCTGCAGGAAATCGGAGAGCACCTCATCCAGATGCATGGCCAGACCGAGCAACTCCTGCTCCGCGATACGCGCACGCACGCCCAGATGCTCGACGACTTCGCGAACGACTCGCAGGTGCTTTCGCAATACACTGCCGCCTGGAATGCCTGGAACCAGACACTCGCGCAAATCGAGGAAACCGAGAACAAGGCGAAGAACCTCGCCGCCCAGAAGGATTTCCTCAAGTTCCAGTACGACGAACTCTCGAAGGCGGCCCTCCGCGAAGGCGAAGAGGAAGAACTCGAAGACAAGGTAAATATCGCGAGCAAGGGCGAAGCGGAACGCAACTACATCAACGATATCCAGGCGCTTCTCGGCGGCGATAGCGGCCTCCTGGACCAGGTTCAGATTCTGCAATCCAAGATGCGCGCGCTGGCATCGAAAATCCCGCATTACGAGGAATACGTGAACTCGCTCGCAGAGGTCGCCGACCCGTTCGAAAGCGTCTGCAAGGACCTGCTCCGGCTTTCCCCCGCGCGTTCGCTTTCCCCCGCCGAAATCGACCGTGCAAATTCGCGCATTGCTGCCATCCAGAAACTCAAGCGCAAGTACCGCACCGATGTCGCCGGCCTCATCGCGCTTACCGCACAGCGCAAGGAAGAACTCGAAAGCCTCGAGAACCTGGATGCAGACCTCGAGGAACTCGCCCGCAAGGCCCAAAAGCACCAGGCCGAGATGCAGGAAGCCGCAACAAGGCTGACAGAAATCCGCAAGGCGGCCGCACAGAAGTTCGATGCCGACGTGGAGGGAAATCTCCACACGCTCGGCATGCCCAAGGCGACCTTCCATACGAGCATCGAAAAGCAGGACTTTGCCGCGAACGGGGCCGACAAGATTGAATTTATGTTAGCGCCCAACCCGGGCGAAGGGGCAAAATCGCTCCAGAAGGCGGTATCGGGCGGTGAACTGAGCCGCGTTTTGCTCGCCATCAAGACCGTGATGGCAGAACTCGACGCCGTTCCTTTGCTAATTTTTGACGAGGTAGATTCCGGCATCAGCGGTGAAGTGGGCAACAACATCGGGATTGCGCTCAGAAACCTGGGCAAGCACCATCAGGTACTCACCATCACCCACCTGCACCAGGTCGCAAGCCGTGCCGACAACCAGCTGGCCGTAAGCAAGCAGGAAGTCGATGGGCGCACGTACACCTCCGTAACGAACCTCGATGCGGACGGACGTGTCGACGAACTCGTGCGGATGCTGGGCGGTGAATCTGCCACGGTGCGCGAGCACGCGAAACAACTTTTGGAGAATTGCGAATGAGCGAAAACACAACAGACGTGCGGTTACGCAGCCGCATCTGGAGCCTACTACGGGCGCTCGTTTTTGTCTGCGTCATCATCTTCATCTGGCTCGGCATGGCGAAGACCGCCTGCGCCTTCGTGCTTATCGCCCTCATCATGGGGTGGGTGAACCTCTACCAGTTGCGTAGCCAGGAAATCGAGAAGCCCTACTACAGACTCTGGCTGAACGTTGTCGACGGTCTGTTGCAGTTCAGCGTCATGACAAGCATTTTCGTGCGCGACCTCTACTATTCCGAAAGCGCAGAAAAACTCCTCGGCATCGGCTGCGCCTTTATTCTCGGGCGACTCATCGCGCATTCCCTGTTTTCTCTCGGTGTGCTGCGCGAAGGCAAGAAACTGCCGCAAAAACGCCGTTGGTCCAAGCTTGCAAACCTTGCGACCACGGTTACGATGGGCGTCTACCTGTTGAACCTCGAGGACTATCAGCAAATTTGCATGGTGGCGACCATCCTGCTGATTGTAGCCTCCACAGTCGCCTACGCCTATTGGTACTACCGCGACCCGGCACACCGCAAGCCGCTCTCCATCGCAAGCCAGCTTACGATGAGCCGTATCGTGCTCACGCCGTTCTTCCTCTGGGTATTCTTCTACGACAACGACCTGAACTACAGCAACAACAGCATCGTATTCAAGGTGCTTGCGCTTGCGATGGTTCTCGGGTTCATGCTTACCGACTTTTTGGACGGGAAACTCGCCCGCGCCATGGGCGAAGTGAGCACGCTCGGCAAGTACCTCGACCCGTTCAGCGACAAGATTTCGAACATGACGATTTTCATGTGCTTCATCGCCACGGACTATGCGCCCGTGTGGATGGTGGCGCTCATCTACTTCCGTGAATCCAGCGTGGAGACTCTCCGCACGCTCGCCGCCAGCGAGGGGCTCATCATGCCTGCACGCAGGAGCGGCAAGTGGAAGACGGCCCTCCAGGGAATCGGCATCGTGGCAATCCTCCTCGGGGCGATTGAACCCGTGCGTGCGCTCGTCCCCGGCCTGAGCGACATCTGGCACATATTCCCGACAATCGTCATGGGCATCATTACCGCCATCACCATCATCAGCGGTATCGACTACTTCGTTTCGAGCAAGCACATCCTCAAGAAGTTCGTGTAGCGCACACTTCGTCATGCTCGCGTAGGCGAGCATCTTTTGGGAAATTGCTTTTTTTCGCTTATTTTCGCAGAAAAAGCGGTTCTACCCTTGACATAACCATAAAAATTTTCTATATATGGCAACAACCTCGACGCGGGGTGGAGCAGTTGGTAGCTCGTCGGGCTCATAACCCGAAGGTCGCAGCGTTCAAGTCCTGCCCCCGCTACTAAAAGATCCGGTTCAAAGCCGGATTTTTTTTATTCCCTTTTTTATATTTGGAACACGATGCTTGTCGAACTCATCAAGATGACCCGCCCCAAGAACATCGTGATTGCGATAATCACGCTCGTGGTCGGGTATATGCTGCTCGGGTTTCCCAATTCGCTTTTCTTGCCCGACGACTGCAATTCCGACTTTGATTGGATTGGCTGGTCTACCGTTGTAGTGGAAGCGTTCGGGTTCGCATTCGCCATCGGGTTTGCGAACATCCAGAACGACATCCTGGACCTGGAAAGCGACAAGATGAACCGCCCGGAACGCCCGCTCGTAACCGGGAAAGTTTCGGTAAAGGCCGCACGCATAACCTGGATGGCCTTGTTCGTACTGATGCTCCTCTGCGGACTTGGAGATTCAAATTCATCCCCTCCGTTTGAATACCTTCCGCTCGGCTTCTTCTTTTTACTCGGGGTGCTCCTGATAGCCTACAACAAGTGGCTCAAGCATATACCCTTGTTAAAGAACATGACAGTCGCCTTCCTGTGTACAACTCCCCTGCTCTACGCCCTGATGGATTATCTCATACTATCCAATCTCATCCTACCAGGAAACGACTACGCACAAGAACACATCTGGGCGATTATCCCGGCAATCCCGTTCGCATTTTTGCTCACGACTGCGCGTGAAATCTACAAGGACCTGGAAGACGAAACAGGAGACCTGAAGGCGGGCATCATGACGTTCCCGCTTATCGCAGGTTCGGCAACCGCTAGGAGGCTCGCCGGCGCCATCATCCTCTTCACCTGGATTTCGCTCCCGCTCCCGGTATTCTACATGGACAAGGTGTTCGGGCACAACTACCCGCCGCTGTTCCTGATTATCACAGGCATTGCGCTCACGCCGACATTCGCGGTAATCCTATTCAGCGCCCACCGCAAGAACTACCGCCGGGCACAGTCGCTCACGAAGGTGGCCATGTTCGCAGGCCTCATCGCCCTTATCGTCTGCACAATTTTTTAATTCCACAAGTAACGATTCGAGCCAAAAGACTGCGCAAAAAAATTGCGCAAAACTTGCTATATTAAGGCCATGACCGAGCAGAAAGATTTCGACTTTACCCGCTATTTTGAACTGAAGAAGCAACTGGAAGAAGCGAGCCGCCTATACTACAAGGAAGGCGTCTCCCCCATGAGCGACCAGGATTTCGACTTCGGGCTCAAGGAGATGGAAGCGCTCGAGGCGAAGTACCCGGAACTGCGCGGTCAGGGTTCGCTCACGCAGCGGGTCGGCAGCGACCTGACGAATGACTTTGCGAAGGTCGCGCACGCCGTGCCCATGCTCAGCATCGCGAACGTGTACAGCGCCGAAGAGATGGCGGAGTTTGTCAGGGCCGCAGAAGATGGAATCGCAAGTCTGGATTCAGCCCCTCAGGATGACGCGGGGGGCAAGAAGCGCGCGAAATGGATCTGCGAGCGGAAAATCGACGGCGTTTCGCTTTCCATCGTGTACGAGAACGGACGCTTGAAGCAGGCGGCCACCCGCGGCGACGGCGCCCAGGGCGACGACGTGACCCTGAACGCACTTACGATTGCGGACATTCCCGAATACTTTGACGCGAAGAAACTGAAGATTGATCCGAGCGAAATCCCGCAGGGCACTTTCGAGGTGCGCGGCGAAGTCTACATGGAGCGCGAAGCTTTCGAGCGCCTGAACGAGCAGTTCATATTGGAAGGCAAGAAGATTTTCCAGAACCCGCGCAATACCGTCTCGGGTTCGCTCAAGCTCAAGAGCGTGGCCGAATGCAAGACTCGCCCGATGCGATTCTTCGCCTACCACATACCGCAAAGCAACAACAAGACGCACGAAGAAAACCTGCTACAGCTCAAGCGCCTCGGGTTCCACACGAACGACTACTGGACTGCGGACACCACCGATGAAATCATGAAGATTTCGGAGCAGATTGGTGCGAGCCGCGACAGCCTCCCCTTCGAAATAGACGGCATGGTCGTGAAGCTGAACGACCTTGCCATGCAGCGCGCCCTCGGTACCACGAGCAAGAGCCCGCGCTGGGCCATCGCCTACAAGTTCAAGGCCGAGCGCGCCTACACGCCGCTCCTTTCTGTTGAATTCCAGGTGGGCCGCACCGGTGCAGTCACGCCCGTGGCAAACCTCGCCCCCGTGCGCCTCGCGGGCACCACCGTCAAGCGCGCCACCCTCCACAACTTCGACGAAGTCTCGCGCCTAGACCTGCATTACGGAGACACCGTCGGCGTCGAGAAGGGCGGCGAAATCATCCCGAAAATTACCGACGTCAAGAAGGAACTCCGCCCCGCCGGAGCCTCCCCCGTCGTCGCCCCCGAAAAATGCCCGGTTTGTGGCGAGCCTTTGACGCACGTGGATGGCGAAGTCATTCTCCGGTGCGAAAACATGCACTGTGCGGCGCAGGTGCAATGCCTGTTCGAGCATTTCGTGAGCCGCGAGGCCATGAACATCGAGAACCTCGGCCCCGCCCTCATCGCAAGCCTGATTGCTACAGGCAAAATCAAGCGCATCCCGGACCTGTACCGTCTCACCATCGAGGATTTGGAATCCCAGGAGCGCATGGCCAAGAAGAGCGCGAAGAACGTCTACGACGCCATCGCCGCCTCGAAGGAACGTAGCCTCGAGAACCTGTTGCACGGGCTCGGCATTCGCTTTGTGGGCCGCACAAGTGCCAGGAACCTCGCGAAGCACTTCCGCACGCTGGAAAAAATCCGCACAGCCACCGTCGAAGACCTGCAGAACGTGACCGACGTCGGCGAACGCATCGGGAAATCCGTCTACGACTTCTTCCACACGCCGCTCTACACGAACGAAATTGACGAACTCGTGGCCCTCGGGTGCCCCACTGAATTCAAGGGCGTCGTGAAGACGCTATTCCAGGGGCAAACCGCAGTCATCACCGGAACGCTCCCGAGCATGGACCGCGACGAAGCCCGCAAGCTCATCGAAGAGAACGGTGGCAAGGTCAGTGGCTCCGTAAGCAAGAAGACGAGCTGGGTCCTCGCGGGCGAAGCTGCCGGTTCCAAGCTCACCAAGGCGAACGAACTCGGCATTCCCGTGCACGACGAGGCATGGCTTTTAGCGCAGATTGCCGCAGCAGATTCCGACGCAGGCAACGAAGGCAACCCCGCGGCATCACCTGCCATCGACAGCAGTGGCATTTCGGGCAACAAAGCCGGCGATGCAAACGGGCAACTTAGTTTGTTCTAAGGTGCCGGGCGCAATAGCTGGGCCCGCAGCGCTATAGGGCGAAAAATAGGACTAAACGCCCGAAAACTGTGCATTTAGTCCTATATTTTTCATACAAAGTAACAGATTTTCAGCATAGGTTGTTCATGTGCCGCTCAAAAACCACACATTTTCCCTCGTTTCCGCTCATTTTTTTCAAAAAAGGGGCAATTCACCCCAAAAGTAATACACACAAATTAACAAAAATAGGACTAAACGATACAAAAATTAGCATTTAGTCCTATTTTATTGCAAAAAGTACTATTTCTGCTGCAAGGCACCCGCAGCAGCATTCCCCTGCGCAGCAGCATTCCCAGCAGGCGCGGCAACATCCCCCGCCGGAACAGAATTCCCAGCAGGCGCGGCACTATCCCCCGCCGGAGCAGTATTCCCCGCCGTAGCAGCCTTCGTGCTATCCGCCGCAACAGGCGCATTCTTCACGCAGCGCAGCGAGAACGCAGTATTCTCGAAGTCTTCCGCGCGCATCACATCGTCCTTGCTGTTGATGAGGTTCCAGTAGGCCGCACCCGTATCGCCGCCGCCACTTGCCTCCCAGAAGTACGCACTCGTGCCAAGTTCCATAAACTCGCCGTCGTTGTAACGCGCACCCGCAGGTATGGCATTGAAGCCCGAAGCCTCGCTAATCGGCGCACCGCTTCGCACCCAGCCCTCGCGCATCTTGAGCGCGGCCGCAATGCTACCCTTCTTCATCTTGGCGACACCGAGCATCATGTCACTCCATTCCTTCTGCGAAGGCACGTGCCAACCCGCAGGGCAAATACCCTGGTGCTCGACGGTAATCGCGCCTTCCACCGGATTCGTGATGAAGTCTGCAGGCAGGCGCATCGCCACATGCCACGGGTAAAGCCTCCCATAACTCCTGCAACGGATATCCTTGTCCTCGTAGCAGAAGCTCCCGGGGGCAGCAAACCGCAGGTTCTCCGCCATCCAGCGTGTACCGCCGATTTCTACGGTCTTGTAGCGGTTCTCGTCGCGGGAATCATACAGTGCGGTGCTATCGTAAATCTCGTCCACGCCAGGCGGGTCCATCAGGCAACGCACCGGGAACGCCCCCGCCTTGCCCGCACTGTCTCGCACCAGGTCGTCGCTATCATAACGCAGCGACCAGAACAGCGCCGTAACGGAATCCGTCTCGGCGGTGCTCCAGAAACCCGTCACGGAATCAAGCCCGCTAAACGGCAAATTCGCCGGCAATATGCCCGAAGGAAGCGCGTTGAACCCGAAACCGTTCTCGCCAGGCAGGGAGTTGTCCGACTCCGGCCAGATGTCGCGGGCCTTCAGGTTCGCACCCACGCCTACCGCCTCGTCGATATCCTTGAGGTAGGCGTTAAGCCTGTCGAAATCGTATATGCTCGGGATATGCCAGCCGTAAGGGCACAAACCGCGGTGAGTCCGCTTCACCGAATCGCGGGCAATCTTCTCGCCATATTCCTGAGGGAGCTTCATTGCAGCAGACCACGTGTAGAGGCGCCCGAACTTCTTGCAGTTTTCTTCCTTTCCCCCATAACAGAAGCTTCCCGGCACATCTACGTCCAGGTTCTTCGCCATCCATACCTGGTCGCCCACGTGAATGGTGAGGATTTCCTTGTTCTGCACCGTCACCACCTCGACCTTCACGAAGTTTGGCGGCGGAGGCGGTTCGACCGGCTTGTAGTACTTCTCCTCGACGCAACGCACCGACACGGCGTTATCCTTCGCGTCGTAGACCTTCTCGAACGTTCTCGAATCGTATGTAATGCGCCAGAAGTACGCGCCGTATGCATCGTACTCGTTCGACGCCCAGAACTGCGTGGAGGCGCCCTTGTCCATAAATTCACCCACGTAGTGGAACTCACCCGCAGGCAAGGCGTTGAACCCGAACTCATCGGACCCTGCAGGCAAGCGAAGTTCGCGATCCCAGCCCTCCTTCGATTTGAGGCTTATCCCCGCACCGTCGCTAATCCCCATCTTGGTTACGTAATAGTTGAGCTTCTTCCAGTCCTTGTTCGTCGGCACGCGCCAGCCCTTGGGACACACGTCGTGCACCTTCTTCACGGCATCCTTCGCGACGGTATGGTTGAAATAGTCCACAAGCCTCATGGAGGCCGCCCACGTATAAAGCCTTCCGTACTCGTTGCAGTACGAATCGTTCTTGTTGTAGCAGAACGTACCCTTCAACTTGAACCGCAGGTTTTCGGCCATCCAGCGCTGGTCGCCAATCTGTACCGTCTTATAGACCTGCTTGTCGCGCGGGTCCACCAGGTTCGGCATCGGGACAATCATGCCCGCGAACGCCGTAGAGACTGCCATCATCAGAAAAAGAGTCAAGTAACGCATCATACAAATAAAATAAATCCATTTTTCCTAAAAAGTACAAGCCCTACCCCAAAAAAGCACCCAAAAGCGCATAAAAAGCGCCCTAACAAAAGCAACATACCATTCATAACCCCGCGGCCATACTTGCATTGTCATGGTTGATAAAACCCCGTTTTATCACAAAAAAAGAAACCCACCTTCCGGTGAGTTCCTTTTCGTACCCCCAAGCGGACTCGAACCGCTGTTGCGGGAATGAGAATCCCGAGTCCTGGGCCACTAGACGATGGGGGCATCAGTTAAGCGGCACAAATATAACAAAAGAAGGTGAAACCGTCAACGGGAAAATCCCGTCAACGAAATTCAGCTATTCCTTGTAGAACAGGTCGAGGTTGCTTTCGACCGGAGTGCCCTTTTCCATATTACTGACAAATTCATTGAACAGCGTCATGGAGGTAAAGCGGGAGGCATTTTCGACTTCCTGCTTCACGGCGCTCGTCACGGCAGAATCTTCGGGAGCGGTCTTGCCGTTCACGCGGACCATCACGGCGCCGAGCTCAGTTTCAACGACCGGGCCCCATTCACCCTGCTTCTGGCCGTTCAGCACCTTGTAGAGGGCAGCATTGCCGTAGCCGAAGCCCGGAATATAGCCTTCTGCAGAAGCCTTGTAGTTCTGGACATTCACCTTCTCGATGGCACTTGCTGCAGCGGCGGCAGAATCGGCCGGGTCGGCGGCCTTCCATTCCTTCACCTTCGCGGCGACGGAGTTCAGGTAAGCGCCGGCAGCGTTCTCGGACTTGCGGGCCTTGAGGCTATTCTTGATGGCATCAAAGTGCAGGTCGATGCTGCGTTCACCGGCCTTGAGTTCCTTGTCCTTCTTGAAGATGGCGACAAACTTGTTGTTGCGGAGCACCTGCGACACGATACCATCCTCTTCGGGGAGGTGTTCGTTGGGCCATGCAAACGTGGTAACGCCCTTCAGGTAACCGAGGTCGTCCACGTTCTCGTTCCTGCCCACCCAGCCGGAGTGTTTGACTTCGAGACCGCGTTCCTTGACGGCGGCGGCAAAGTCCTTGGTACCGGCGTTCACTTCGTTCCTCACGCCCGTAAGAATCTTCTCGAGGCTGTCGATGGTTTCAGAAGATGCGTTCACGACAAGCAGGATATGGCCGACGTTGGCGGTAACCTTGCCGGTGGAATCGGTGGACTTGCCGAAGCTCTTGATGATGTGGTAGCCGAACTGGGTCTTGACCGGTTCAGAGACGGCGCCGGAATCAAGCGCGAGGGCGGCCTTCTCGAATTCAGGAACATATACGCCAAGGCCAGCAGGCTGGTCAAGCACGCCACCCTTCTCGGCACTGCCCGGGTCTTCGGAAGAAATACGGGCCATTTCCTCGAACGAAGCGGTAGAAGACGTATCGGCGAGCTGGAAGTAAATCGTCATCGCGTATTCACGCACGCGCTCGTCGTCAGCGGCAGTCGCTGCGACCGGGATGGTCACGTAGTCAAACTTCACGGCATCCTTTTCCACGAAGAAGCTGTCCTGGTGGGCATTGAAGTAACCCTTCACCATCGCCGTATCGACCGCGTCGTCGGCAACGGCGAAATCGCTTGCAGAAGCAAACGCGACATCGATATCGAAATCAGTCATGCGGCGTTCAACAGCCCACTTGGCCTCGAGCGACGTCGGGTGGATTCCAGCGCTGACCAGCGTTTGAAGTTGGCGCACAGGAATGTTCGTGTTCTTCATTTCTTCTTCGAGCTGGAGCATGGAGTTCCACTTGAAGGCCTCCGGAGTCTCGAGCCAGGCCTCGTAGTCTGCGGCACTTGCGGTAGAATCGGTCAGGAACTTCGGGAGCGAAGCGATGTAAGCCTGACTGCGCTGCATCAGGTCTTCCTGAGAGGTTGCCTGCTGCTGAATCGCAAAGAGACGATACTGAGCTTCCTGCACCAGGCGCTGGCGAACGGCATTAGAATTGGTCTTGAATTCAGACTTGAGTTCGGCGACCGAGGCTGCCAGTCCGGCCTTCTCGAACTGCCCGTCCAGGAGAATCTGGCGGACAAAGGAGCGGAACACGTCGCTACGGAGCTGCGCGTACTGCTCGTCCTCGAGGTGCTGGTTCTGGAACTGGTTCTGCTGCAGCATCTTGATGCGGGCATCAAATTCGGCATAGCTGATCTTGTGGTCGTTCACCACTCCGACAGGGTAGCTCTGTGCACTATTCGGAACACGGTCCATAGCCAACAGGCCCACGACAATACCTGCCGCGAAAATGACGATAACCCACTTGGCCTTTTCATTAATCCACGTTAACATAGAGTAGACTCCATTAAAATTTGTCGGGGCAAAATATAACAAAAGAAAACGACGCTTTCGTATAAAAAAAGGGAATTAGGCACAAATTAGCCCAAATCCCTGTATCATACGGTTAATACCGCCAATCAGCCAAAGTTCCACTCTATTGCAAAGTAACCCGCCAGTAAAGTGGCATAATCGGTTCCAGAATAGTCATCGACATAGTATATTCCGTAACTCATTTTATTCTCCTATATTGGTTGATTGTTCAAGTAAGTTATAATCCTTCACGCAACGGAGTACAGCCTTTGTACCTCGAGAACTAGACTTGCTTATCTGCGCCATTGTTTTAATTGATGTTCCATCAACATCAAAAGCAGCCATAACCCCATAATATGTTTTTTCATTATTAGATAGAGGCAAAACTCCTTCTCTTGATCTTGCAACAATAAAATCAGAACAAGCATGAGTCTCAACAGGAGTATTAGAGTAGGCATCTCTAAACTCCTGACAATCGTAAGATGTCGGAATGACAGAAAAACCTGTTTCATTAGTTCCATCAAGCCAACCAATCTCTGATTTCAAGCCTGCCAGTTCATATTCAGACAGCAACGTCACCCATTCCGTAGAATCCGGAACATGCCAACCTTTCATGCAAATACCTTGGTGCACATCTCCTATAACAATGGAATCATTTTCAGGGATGTCCATTGCCGGCCTCCATTTGTAGAAACATCCATAAGATGAGTCAATAGAGCATAAAACCCCATAAGAAAGATTCTCCGCCATCCAGGTTTTACCCGCAAGTTCAACGGTACGATAAACTTTACCATCACGTTCATCAGTCACAGTCCCATATTCCACATTCTTGCTAAAGAAATAGTCCTTCGGAAATTCTTTCACACCTAGCGATTTCCACGCAGGTGAATTATTCCATCGGCACACAAAATCCGTACTATCAGGCATAACAAAAGTGCCATCTGACCTGAACCCATTAACGGTCTCAATGCAATACTTCCATTCACAACGGTAAGCTTTGCGCCCCATTACCACCAACGAATCGTTTGTTGTCTTTACACACCCAATACCAACCGTAATTTCACTAGAATACGCTTCACGCCATTTTCCATTATCATAGACATAGGCCACGGTAGAATCAGTTTCCGACCTTATTAGGCGGCCATCCTCCACAGGTTCCAAATTGAATGTATTCTGCTCCACGTTGCTCGCACTTAACCACAGATACACACCAGATTCCGGTTCAAATTCCTTGCATATCAGGACTTTGCCCGCATTCTCCGACTTTTCAGCACGAACGGTATCTAGTACACCCGATTTGTCCTTGTTGCACTCGCCCAATCCGTAAACCTTTTGCCAGAACGCAATGATATAGTGTTCAAAATACCCAATCGAGGCATCAGGGAAATGCTGGTCCATAAACCTACGGGCATACGCATACTCGTTGTAGCGCAGCGCGGCCTTGTCGGCAAGCTTGACAAGCAAATCGTCGTTCACTCCAGCTGCAAGGCTTGCAATCATCTCGGTCACGTCGGGTTCCGGGCCCGCTAGCAGCACGAGCACAGAAAGTGCAAGGAGTTTTTCGTCATCAAAGATGCTCGCATTTTCGAAGGCAGTGCCAGCCTTATCGCCAAAGAAGGCTTCCACGACTTCCTTTTCCGCCTGCGATTTTGCCTTATCGAAATCCATACCATTTTCCACGAGCGAAAGAATTCGCTTGTGCGTAATGTGCGTACCCACATTGATATTTATCTTGCCATCCTTCCCGACTTTGGCGACCGCCTTTAACGATAGCGGATTGGTGGATTTCAGCCCATAGAGTTCGTTCCAGTAGTACCCCGACGCCTCCACAAGCACGTAGCGCGAATCCAGTTCCACCTTGCCTATCGAGAACGAGCCGTCATCGCCGTCAACGGTGCCCGTAAACGTCTTGCCCGTCTGCGCAAAAGTTTGGGAATTCAGTTCGTACAAGGTAACAGTCGTACCCTTCACGAACGGCCCCTTCTCAACAACGCCCTCGATGCTTGCTGTAATCTGGTTCGGGTCGTCCGATGTTCCTGCCACAGATCTTGAATCATTGCAAGACGAAAGCCATGTGGAGGCAAGGCCCAGCGCAGCAATGGAAATTACAAATCTCAGGTTAGTCGTTTTCATGGGGAACCTCCTTCACCTTTCGGGTCAGCGGGAAAAACTGCAGGTTGAGTCTGTAGACCTGGTTAATATTCTTGTCTGCAACGGCAATGGATATAATCTTCTGGCGGAACGTCTCAAGTTCATGAACAATCCTGTCGTAGGTTTCATCAGAAATGCCCATAGTGACACCGGTGATGTTGCGCTCCGTCGTAGGCAGGTCAAGGGAATTCGCCGCGAGTTGCGACATCTGGCGGTGCGCCGTCCGGATTGCAAGGCGAGTCGCCTCGCTCGACCCCGTAATGGAACTTTCTGATTGAGAATACGTTCCGTCCTTGGCCTTGAGCAGGAGCCCAGAATCGGTAAGGAACTTTAAGGTTTCCTGAACCTCCCAAGCCGTTACTGGCGGGTAACACTTCTTCGCTAGTTCACCGGGAGTCGCCCCCGGCATCAACGGCGCAAGTTCACGCAAGGTCGGGTTCTTCCACGACTCGTAGTAATCAAAAAGCCTTTCTTCAAGAACACGTACCTTGTGGTTCTTCGCGATGGAACACATCCGCTCGAACGCCTCTTTCTTCTTTGCGTCCGATCTAGACTGGCAAAAGGTAACCATCGCACGGAAATACTCTACCTCAAAACCCACGAGCCCCATCGCCTGTGCAGTACGTTCCACACCCTGCTTACTCAGCTTGCTCTTACCGTCACAAACGACCTTCATGTACGAACAGGAAGAAAATCCTGCAAGGTTAGAAAACTCGCGCCACGAGAAAACGGAATGTGCCTTTCTGTCTTCGTAATAATCCAGCATGAACTTGCGGTAGTCTGTGTATTCGGTAATCGGCTTCATACCAAGAAATATACAATCGCGATTTTAAGAAAACAAGCATTTTAGTCAACAAAATTAAAGAAATTTTAAAAATTTCCGCATTTTTATAGTAAATTTTCTATTACATTTGCGTATATGCAATGAAGTATTGCATATAGGATTTTTTCCAGGAACTCAAGTCACGACAGAAAGCTATAATCACGAATGCAAGTAAATTTCTATCTATGGAGCATAAAACTTACCAACGGAGTTTGGTCATGTACGATATTCTAGTCCTGGGAGCAGGTATTTCCGGCCTCTCCGCTGCCCTGCATGCGGCAGAAAAGGGCCTTTCGGTCGTTATTCTCACGAAAGGCGCAAAACCGGACGGTTCTTCCAACTACGCGCAGGGCGGCATCGCGACCGTCACCGAGAAGACGGACAAGTTCAAGTTCCACATCGACGACACGCTCGAGGCGGGTGCCGGCCTCTGCAAGAAGGAACCCGTGAACATCCTCACCAAGAGCGGGCCCGCAACCATCAAGCAGCTCGTGAAGTGGGGCGTGCAGTTCACGCCATCGCCTGCCGACAAGACGCAGTTCGACCTGCACCTGGAAGGCGGCCACAGCCATCACCGCATCTTGCACGCGGCGGACCTCACCGGCAAGGAAATCATGCGCGCGCTCCTGTGTGAACTCCACAAGCACAAGAACATCCACTACATCGAGAACTGCTACATCAAGGACCTCATCTGCAAGGGCGAAGGCAAGAACAAGCGTTGCGTGGGAGCAAAGATTATCCACCAGAAGACAGGCATTGTCGAAGACCTCTACGCAAAGGCCTCCATCCTTTCTACCGGCGGTGCTGGCCGTATCTGGCAATACACCGTTTGCCCGCCCGACAGCTGTGGCGACGGCATGGCGATTGCGGCCCGTGCAGGCGCCGCCCTGCAGGATATCGAGTTCATGCAGTTCCACCCGACAAGCCTCTACGCCCCGCAGCTCAAGAAGCCCTTCCTGATTTCGGAAGCGGTGCGCGGGTTCGGCGGCATTTTGAAGAACTACAAGGGCGAAGAGTTCATGAACCAGGTTCACCCGCTCCACTCGCTCGCGCCCCGCGACATCGTGGCGCGCGCCATCCACAGCGAGATGCAGCGCCTGGGCAAGCCCAACATGTTCATCGACCTCTCGGGCCGCACCCCGAAGGACATCAAGAGCCACTTCCCGAACATCTACGCGAAGTGCCTCGACGCAGGTATCGACATCACGAAGGAATGGATTCCCGTGGTGCCCGCCGCACACTACATGTGCGGAGGCGTACTGGTCGACACGTGGTCGCGTACCGAAATCAAGGGCCTGTACGCCTGCGGCGAAGTCGCCGCGACGGGCGTCCACGGAGCAAACCGCCTGGCATCGAACTCCCTGCTGGAGAGCGTCGTCTTTGCAATCCGCGCGGTGGACAATATCTGCGATAGCGGGCTCCTGAAGGCGAAACTCGACGTGAAGAAATCGACCAAGAAAGAAAAGGTTTCGTTCACGAAGGCCGCCTACTGGCGCAAGCGCAAGAAGGCCCTGCAAGATACGATGTGGGCCTACTGCGGCATCGTGCGCACGACCGCGGGCCTGAACCAGGGCCTCAAGGAAATCGCCACCCTCGAGGCCGACGTGGATGCTGCCATCAAGAACAAGGAAACGGAGAACATCCACTTCCTCGAGTTCCTGAACGCCCTGCAGGTTTCCAAGATGATTCTCACCGCAGCGCTCCACCGCAAGGAATCGCGCGGGCTACACTACATTCTCGACTACCCGAATCTCGACCCCAAGACCAAGCACCACACGATATATCTGGAAAAGGGTTCCAAGTAACAGAGGAGAAGCACTGGATCCTATCGGCCTTCGGCCTCCAGGATGACAGCAGGAACGAAAAGAATGACTGTAGCGAAGAAGACAAAGGAAGCCTTGCCGAAGAAAATCGGCGGTTACAAGCCGACGCAGATGCTCGGGCACGGAGCCATGGGCAACGTGTGGCTGTGCCATGACGAATCGCTCGACCGCATGGTCATCGTGAAGCAGATGGTCCCGAAGCTTTTGGACCAGGACTCCTTTATCCTCCGGTTCCAGCAGGAGGCGACAATCCTCGCCCACCTGAACCACCCGGCAATCGTCGTGCCCTACGCCCTCTGGAAGGAACCCGACGGACAACTTTCGCTCTCGATGGAATTCGTGATGGGCAAGAACCTCCGCGAAATTCTGGACACCTGCAAGCAGCCTCCCGTATGGGTCGTGATGGCAATCCTCCACGAGATGTTCCTTGCATTGAGCGTCGTGCACCGCGCGGGCATCGTGCACCGCGACTTGAAACCCGCGAACATGATGGTCGACAAGGACGGGCGAATCCGCCTGCTCGATTTCGGTGTTGCCCACGTGGACAGGCGTAACGGCGACGACATGACGCTCACCATGGCGGGTTCGCAAATCGGTACCGGCGCGTACATGAGTCCCGAACAGACCATGGGGAACGAGGCCTCTCCGGCATCGGACCTGTTCAGCATGGGCATTATCGCAAGCGAGATGCTCCTTGGCGAAAACGTGTTCCGCGGGGAATCGCTGAACCAGACGTTCCAGAACATCCGCCGCCTTAAAATCGGCAAAAAAGCCTTCCCCGCCGGCACTCCGAAGGGGCTTGTAAAACTCGTGATGAAGCTTCTCGAAAAGAAGCCCTCCAAGCGCCCGCTTTCCGCCGCAGATGTCGCCGACGAACTCAGCCGGCTGATGCGCGCCTACCCGCGCGACCTCACGCCCTACCTCGCCGAATGGGTAAGCGCAACGATGAGGGGCGAAAAGACCGCCATTGAACCCAAGACCTACCCAAGCAGGAACAAAATGACAATCGCGCTTACGGCTATATTAAGCGCAGCAGTCACAACCGGCGTATACCTGCTCTTATCGAACTTCTAAAGGTTACCAATGAACTGGATAGACATATTCTGCCTTGTCTGCGTACTCATCCTCACGCTCATCGGTGTGTGGCGCGGGTTCCTGAAGGACCTGTTCCGGCTTGTCGCCTGGGCCGCAGCGCTTGCGGGCGCATACTTTGCAAACGACCTCCTCGCCGACACGCTCGCGACAAACCTCGAGATAACCGGGTTTACCGTAAAGCTCCTGTGCATCTGCATCGGGTTCCTCGTGCCGTTCATTACGTTGTTCATGATAGGGCATTTTGTGCAGAAGGCCGTCGCCGACACCCCCGTAGGCAAGGTAAACAGGATTCTCGGCGGGATTCTCGGGGCGTGCAAGGGCTGGATTATCTGCTTCATTTTTCTCTCCATCCTGCACATCATCCCGGTATCCGGCGGGCTCAAGGACACGCGTAATGACGCTACCGCATACAGTTTCTACAAGTTCAACCTGGAGCTATTCGGATTCTCTTCGGAAGAACCTGACCTAGTTGGTATGGCCGAAAAGAAGGCGACCGAACTCAGCAAGGAAATCACCGACAAGGCTGTCGAGAAGGTCAAGGAGACCACGACGCAGGCCGCCGAGCAGGCCAAGGACGCAGCCGTGAAGGCAGCAACCGACGTCAAGGATTCGCTAGTCAAGAAAGTCGACGCGAAGGCTGACTCAGCCGTTTCGGCCGTCAAGGAAAAGGTCACGGAAAAAGCCGGAACGACTTACAAGGTAAGCAACGAGAAGGCCCCGAACACCTACTCCGTGGAAAAGAAGTAGAACTCAATCGACAAAGCTTAGCTTACCGAACTTAAACGGCCGCAAGCCTTTTTGCGCAGGTTTCGGCTTCACGCACAATTTCTTCTTCGCCATCCACGTGGCGGCCACGCATTACGAACTTTCCGTTACAGATAACCGAATCAATGCAACTGCTGTCGGCAGCGTACACCCAGTTACTTACCAGGTTGTGGCCGGGCACCATGCGTTCGTTCTTCAGGTCGACCAGCAGGCAATCCGCGAGGTAGCCTTCCTTGATTTCGCCGGCATCCATTAGCCCGTAGGCACGCGCCACATGGACAGTCGCCATCTTCAGCGCTTCGTGCGCAGGCAACGTCTCCGCACCGCCCTGCACCTTCGCAAGCAAAGCCGCAAGCTTCATCTCCTCGTGCATGTCAAGGTTGTTGTTCGAGGAATCGCCATCCGTACCGAGGGCAACATTTGCACCGGAACGCAACAGGCGGTCAATCGGCGGGATACCGCTAGCGAGTTTCAAGTTCGAATTCGGGTTCAATACCGCCGTCGCGCCCGAATCCACGAATGCCTTCATGTCGTCATCCGAGAGATGAACGCAATGCGCCGCAGCGAGATTCGAACCGAGCATTCCCGCACGTTCCAGCAAGCGGACCGGACTGCACCCGTACTGCCTTTCGCAATCTTCCAGTTCCTTTTTCGTTTCGGAGAGGTGCGTATGGACCATGAAATTTTCGGAACGGGCAAAGTCGGCACAGCGCTTCAGCAGCGTCTCGCCCACTGTGTATACGGAATGCGGGGCAACCGCAAGGCGCACGCGTTCCGATTCACCGGTATGCGCGGCAAGGAACTTGAAATTGCCCTCAATCGCTTCTGGCGACATGAGAGATTCCGCAAACGTCACGCCCACTGCAGCACGTATGCCCATCTCCCCGACAACCTTGATGGTACGTTCGCGATGCCAGTACATGTCGGCAAAGAAAACCGTACCCGACTTAATCATCTCGAGAAGGGCAAGTCGACAAGCCACGTCGATATCGTCACCCGTAAGTTTGGCCTCGAACGGCCAGATGTATTCCTGCAGCCACTTCTGGAGCGGCATATCGTCGGCATACCCGCGCAAGAGCGTCATCGCCGCATGCGTATGCCCGTTGTAGAACGCCGGGAAAATGGCGAAGCGCGAGCAGTCCACGACCTCAGCGCCAAGCGACTCCTCGGGGGGAACCACCCCTATGCGTGCAAAGCGATTCCCCGCAATAAGCACATCCACAACTTTGCCGCAGCCCTGACCGGGCAACACCACCGACTTCAGTAAAATCTTGTGCATAACGATACCCTTACCCCTTGCAAGATAGCATTTTTCCGTTTTAGAAGCCTAAAATATGATAAAAAATTCTTATTTCTGAAAAAAAAGGCACACAAGGTAACCCGAGCGCACCGAAAATTATATAATAGAATTATGAACTACGACGAAAAAGAGACTCTCCCGATATCCAGGAACGAATTCGCCGAACTGGAAATTTTCAAGAATATCCAATTCGAAAAATTGGCGGGATTCCTGCTGCCCTGCAAGACCAAGGAGGTCGAACAGGGTACAACGCTCATTAGCCCCGACAATCCGAACATCGACCTGGTCATCGTATTGCGCGGCAGCCTCGAAGTGAAACTCGAATCCGAGGGAGGAACGTTTACAAGCACCATCGAACAGGGGCACTGCGCCGGAGAGATGTCGATATTCGACAGCATTCCCCCGAGCGCGACGGTATCTGCAAAGGATAACAGCAAGGTGCTGCTTATCCCCTCCGACATCGCACGTGCGATGCTTTCCGCCTCGCACGAACTGTGCCTGAACTTTTTGCAGATAATGAGCCAGTGCATCCGCAACAACAACAAGATTGTATGCGAGGAGCAGTACCATATCCGCCGCATGGAAGAATACGCAAAGGTGGACGCGATGACAGGGCTCCACAACCGCCGCTGGCTCGAAGAAATGTACACGCGCGAGATGGCCCGGAGCAACAAGGGAAACATTATGCTCACGGCATTCATGCTCGACATCGACCACTTCAAGAACGTGAACGACACCTACGGCCACCTCGCAGGTGACCAGGTGCTTATTTCCGTGGCGCAGACGCTTACACGCAGCCTGAGGCCTTCTGACATGCCGGTGCGTTACGGCGGCGAGGAGTTCACGGTGTTCCTGCCCGGGACTTCGACCAAGAACGCAAAGATTATTGCAGAACGCATCCGTCGCGACATGGAGAACATGAGCATTTCGCTCCCGGACGGCAACATCATCCAGGTTACCGTGAGCATCGGGTTTGCGGAACGTGTCGACAACGATACTGTCGCATCGCTCATCGACCGCGCAGACAAGGCTCTCTACCACGCCAAGCAGAATGGCAGGAACCGTGTCTGCCAGAACCTGGGCGACGGCAAAATGCAGTTGCTAAAAACCGGCACGTAGTAAAGCAACCGCTCTACTTCGCCTCCAGCAATTTCTGCACGCTTTGTGCGTAGGCCTGCAAACTCGGGTCTCGCGCGCCCCAAAGCGACCGCTCGTTCGACGTATCGGGCACAAAACCTCCGGTAACTCACTCGCTTTCGCAACCGCCCCTAGTTAATACTAGGGGCTTTATTGCTCACGGTGATGGGCGCTTTACTTCGTTTCAAGAAGGCTTTTCACTGAACGTGCAAAGCCTTCCAAACTCGGGTCTCGCGCGCCCATCAGCAAGATGGTATCGCCGGGCTGGGCGCATTCCACCATCTTTTTCGCGCACTCGTCACGGTTCTCGATGTAGATGGCCTCGCAGCCCTTCAGCAGGAGGTCGTCGGCAAGGTCGCCCGCACTTATATCGCGCGTGACGGTACCGCCCGCATAGTAGATTTCGCTGAAGAACATCATGTCGTTATCGCGGTCGAAATCAAAGTCCTTCGGGCGGAGCGTCTTCGCGATGAATTCCACAAGGTCATGCCGCAAAAAACGCGTGGGCCCAAAGCCATGCGGTTGGAACCAGGCAATCACGCGGCCCTCGGTAAAGTCCTGCGCACTCCTGATGCTTGCCGCAATCTTTGCGGGGTTATGCGCGAAGTCATCCACGAGGGTAACGCCGTTGAACGTTCCCAATATCTGGTGGCGGCGGAACACGCCCGGGAAAGTTGCCAGCGCGTCGGCACACGTATGGAGCGAAACGCCCGCAAAGAGCGCCGCCGCAGTCGCCGCGAGGGCGTTTTCCATGTTATGCTTGCCCGGGAGCGGCACCTCGAAATTCACAAGTTCCGCCTTATGGCGCACGCGGAACTTGATATGCGTACCGGCAGTCTTGAAGTCCGTGCCCTGCACGCCCACGTAGTTCTCGAACCCAAAATCGAATTCGCGGCCCGCGCTGAACTTCTTTGCCAGCGGGTGCGCGTCGTTCACGATAAGAATCTTGCCGTTGTCCAGAATATTGTGGCTGAACTTGAGGAAGATTTCCTGCAGTTCGTCCATTTCCTTGTGGTCCTTGTCCACATTCAAAATCAGGCCGATTTCCGGCTCGTAGCGCACGAGGGTTCCGTCGCTCTCGTCGGCTTCAACAACGAGCCACTCGCCCTTGCCGCTCACCGCGTTACCAATCTTGCCCTGCTTCTGCAGGTTCACGAGGCCGGCACCCGTCATCACGGAGGGCTGGAGTCCAGCGTATTCCAGGATGTGGTAAATCATCGCGGTCACGGTGCTTTTGCCGCTCGTCCCGCTCACCGCAATCGTGCGGGCTTCCTTCGAAATCTTCGCAAGCATTTCACTACGGTGCATCACAGGGACGCCGAGTTCCTTCGCGCGCTTCAAGTCGGGGTTCGTATCCTCGATGGCGGTACTCACCACCACGGCAGAGAGGCCCGCGACAATGCCCGAGCCATCCTGCGCAAAGCACTTGATTCCGCAATCCTCGAGCTGGCCCATCACGAGCGGCTTTTCGCACTTGCCCGCCAGGAATTCACCGAACTGACGGTCGGACCCGCTCACCGCAACACCCTTGCCCGCCAGGTACTGGGCGATAGCACTCATGCCCACGCCCGCAACACCGATAAAGAAGTAAGATTCAGTCATTGGTCATTAGTTATTAGTCAATAGTTATCGTCTTTCGTCTAATCTAGCAAATCCGGGTCAATCGTAGGCTCGTAACCGGGTTCCACGAAGTCCTCGGTCGCAATTCCCTTCTTGCGCGCCGCCTTCATCTGCTTGATGAGCTTGCGTTCGGCCGCTTTCGCCTTGCGGTGCGCGGCTGTAGCCGCCTTCTCGGCATGGCGCTGGGCGCGAGTCTTGCGCTCCTTCAGTTCCGGAAACACGCATTCCTGCTCTTCTTCGGGCATATCGCCATCGAAGTCCTCATCGAAGCCTTCGTCAAAACGGATGTCGGCATCAAAGTCGCGGAAGCCTTCTTCCTCATCGAACACCGGGGCGTCTGCCGGGCATTCCTTCTTCAGGAGTTTCAGCACCTTCGCGAACGGTTCTTCCAGCGGGACCTTGAACTTCATCTTCTTGCCCGTGCGCGGGTGAATGAGTTCAATCTTCACCGCCTGCAAAAGCTGCGCCGGGGCAATCTCGAGCACCTTCCCCGCAATCTCCTTCATCAGGGGCGGCACGCGGTTCAGGCTATCTTCGCGACCGTCATAGAGCGGGTCGCCCACTACCGGGTGGCCCGTATAGCGGGTATGCACGCGAATCTGGTGCGTACGGCCCGATTCCAGTTGCAGTTCAAGCAGGGTCGCAATCGCAAAGAATTCCTTCGCCACAAAATGCGTGCGGCTTTCCTTGCCGCCCTTCACCACCGCCATCTTCAGGCGATTTTTCGGGTTGCGCCCGATGGGGGCATCAATGCAGCCTTCCAGGTCGCGCGGGCAGCCCCACACGAGCGCATTGTAGGTGCGGTGCAGCGTGCGGGTTTCCAGCTGGTGTGCCAGGTGTCTGTGGGCGGCATCGTTCTTGGCCACCACCATGAGGCCCGGCGTATCCTTGTCCAGGCGATGCACGATACCCGGGCGAAGCGGGCCGTTTACAGTCGAGAGATTTTCCTTGAAATGGTGCAGGAGCCCAGATGCAAGCGTTCCCTTGCTAATACCGTTACCCGGATGCACCACCAGGTTGCGCGGCTTGTTCAGCACGACAATATCGTCGTCCTCGTACACGATGTCGAGCGGGATTTCCTCGGGTTCAAGCGTACTCGCCTGCTTCTCGGGAACCTTCTCCACCACTACGACCATACCGCTCTCTACGCGGAAATTCTTGGAAACGGCAGCGCCACCGACCTTCACCTCGCCCGCAACTATAAGTTTCTGTACGTCAGTGCGGGACACGTTCTCCATTGCGCCGACAAGGAACTTGTCGATGCGTTCACCGGAGTGTTCATCTTTTACAGGAAAATTCATGGTATCAAACTTAAAAAAATTTATATGACCGCATGGATTCCTCCTGTTTTTTTCGTATCTTTCAAGCATGACTTCATTACAGAGATTTATTCGCATTTTCACCATCTGCACGCTGTTCCTTGCCGCAATGGCCAGCGCAGACACGACCACCGTTATAAATGCACGCCCCTCCATAAACGGGAAGCTCCATGTAGAAGGTACGAACCTCTTCGACGAACATGGCAACCAGGTTGTCATTAAGGGTGCGAGTACCCACGGACTCACCTGGTTCCCGCAATACGTAAACACCAACCTTTTCCGCCAGCTCAGCAGGGAATGGAACACGAACCTGATTCGCCTAGCCATGTATTCGTACGACTACGTGCACGGCGACCGCGAAAAGAATCTCGAAATCCTGCGGAAAGGCGTGCAGTACGCCATCGAGAACGACATGTACGTGATGGTGGACTGGCATATCCTCATCGACAACAATCCGAACGAAAACCTTGCCGAAGCCATCAATTTCTTCAACATGATGGCAAAGGAATACGCGAACGTCCCAAACGTGATTTTTGAAATCTGCAACGAGCCCAACGGTGACTGCACCTGGGAAGACATCAAGGAATACGCGAACATCATCATTCCCGTTATCCGCAGGCACAAGCCCGACGCGCTGATTCTCATCGGCACACCGAATTACGACCGTGAAATCCAGGAACCGGCGAAAGACCCGGTGGCCTTTGATAACGTGATGTATTCGTTCCACTTCTACGCCACCTCCCACAAGGGCGAATCACTTTCGCTCCTCAAAGAAGTCGTAGGCGGCGGAACCCCCATCTTCATTACCGAAAGCGGACTCTGCGAAGCGAGCGGCGACGGAAAGATTGACCTGGAAAGCGTCAAGCAGTGGTACGCCACCCTGGATTCCCTGCACCTGAGCTACACCATCTGGAGCATGTCGAACAAGGAAGAGGAATCCGCCATGGTGCGTGCCGATTCACGTGCAGTGGATTCCCTTGCCGAAAGCGACCTGAGCCTTTCGGGCCTCTATGCGCGGGCTCTTTTCCAGGGCAAGGACCTGAACCAGATTCCGCTTATCTACGAGCCCGTATCGAACTTCAAGATTCTCGCCCGCACGAAGCCCTATATTGTGTGGGGGATTTTTGCCATTCCTGTCTTTGTTATCATCCTTGTCGCTTTCCTCATCCAGAAAATCAGGAAGCGTTTCCGCTACAGCAAGGTTCGCACCTACGACGACCTTCTTAAATTCAGCAAGAACGAAAGCGCGAAAAAATTCAACTCCAGGCCAGCAAAGCAATTACTCGGCGACCTGTTTCTCTTCCTGAGCACTTTCTTCACGTTAATTTATCTATGCTGGCGCTTTACGTGTTCCATCCCGTATGCCTACGGCTGGATTGCCATCATCGGAAGCTGCATCCTGCTCGCCATAGAAGTCCTCGGCTTTATCGAATCGCTCATACACTACGGCGGAATGCTCAAGCTACGGGAACATCCCATGCCCGAAATTGCCGACGCGGATTACCCCGACGTAGATATTTTCATTTCGACTTATAACGAACCGCCCGAACTTTTGCGCAAGACGATTATCGGCTGCAAGCACATGGATTACCCCGACAGGTCGAAGGTGCATATCTACCTGTGCGACGACAACCGCCGTAGCGAAATGCGCAAACTCGCCGAGGAACTGGAGATAAACTACTTCGACCGCCCGAACAACGATGGCGCGAAAGCGGGCAACCTGAACGCGGCACTCGCCCGCACGAGTTCGCCCTACGTGGTGACCTTCGACGCGGACATGATTCCGCAGAGAAAATTCCTGCTCAAGACTATCCCCTATTTTGTAGACGCCGAACGCATCAACGAAAGCCTCCCCGAAGAAACGCGCCGCCCGCTCGGGTTTATCCAGACACCGCAAAGTTTCTACACGCCCGACGTGTTCCAGCACAACCTCTACGCCGAAACGAAGGTCCCTAACGAACAGGACTACTTCTACTGCGTCATCGAGGCTGCAAAGACATCCACCAACAGCGTGATTTACGGCGGGTCGAACACGATTATTTCGCGCAAGGCACTTGACGCCATCGGCGGATTCTACACGAAATCCATCACGGAAGACTTTGCGACAGGCATGCTGATCGAATCGGCAGGCTTTGTGAGCCTCGGTCTTTCGCAACCGCTCGCATCGGGCATTGCGCCCTCCAGCTTCCGCGAGCACATCCAGCAGCGCACCCGCTGGGGACGCGGCGTCATTGCGACCGCAAAGCAGCTCAAGTTCTTGTTCAACCGCAAGTTGAACATCTCGCAAAAGTTGAGCTACCTGAGTTCCGTACTTTACTGGTTCTCCCCCGTCAAGAACCTAATCTACCTGCTTTCGCCCCTGATGTTTGCCGTATTCTGCGTACCGATATTCAAGTGCACTCTGGTTGACCTTGCCCTGTTCTGGCTCCCGATGCACCTGATGTCGATGTGGGCCCTCCGCTTCACAAGCCACGGAAAGATTAGCGCCCGCTGGAGCGGCATCTACGAGACATCCGTCATGCCATTCCTGCTTTTGCCCATCGTCAAGGAGACTCTGGGTATGACGCTTTCCAAGTTCAAGGTGACCCAGAAAGACAAGCGCGCAGTCCGACCGCAGGCCGACGGGAAGACTATCGCCCCGTTTGCCGTATTGCTCGTACTCACTCTCGCGGGTATCGTCCACATGGGCTACATGATTATCGCACTCGGATACATCGAAATTCTCGCCATTCTCTTCTGGCTTTTCCGCAACGCCTACTACCTCACCATGTGCTTGTTCCTCGGGATGGGCCGCGACTCCGACAGCGAACCCGTGAAGGTCCTTGCCGCCGAGAACGTGATGGTGAAAAAGCAGGACGGACACGAAATCGAGGGCATTACCACGAAGTTGACGGAACACGGAGTGGACATCTTTACCGACGAACTGAACATCCTGAACCTGGGCGAGCCCATCAGCCTCACCATATCGAAGAAGATGTACACCTTGCAGGTTACGGGAACTGTCGTTGCCATCCGCAATACACGAAGCCCGCGCATCCCGAGCGTCTATACCGTCGAGATTCTTGATTTTGGCGGGCAGAAGGACGAATACATCCAGATGCTCTACGACCGCACGCCAACGCTCCCGCAACGCTTGCGGCTCGGCGAAGGCCACATCGACAACCTGTGGAACAACATCGCCCACCGCATCGTGACCCGATAATTTTCTATCTTTACGCCCGAAAATTCAACCTATAACCCAAAGAGACTATGCTTTTCAATTTCGACATGATCCAGGGCGTCTATGCCCGCATTCCCGCCCGCGTTGAAGCTGCCCGCAAGCAGCTGGGCCGTCCGCTCACCCTCGCCGAAAAGATTATCTACAGCCACCTGATCGATGGCGCCGAGAACAGGACTTACGAGCGCGGCAAGGATTTTGCCGAATTCCACCCCGATCGCGTGGCCATGCAGGACGCTACCGCCCAGATGGCCCTTCTCCAGTTCACTACCGCCGGTAAGGCCCGCGTGGCAGTGCCGAGCTCCGTGCACTGCGACCACCTGATTATCGCCCGCGAAGGTGTCGAAAAGGACCTCCCCCGCGCCAAGGAAGAAAGCAAGGAAGTTTACGATTTCCTCCAGTCCGTCTCCGCCAAGTACGGCATTGACTGCTGGCTCCCGGGTGCTGGCATCATCCACCAGGTGGTGCTCGAAAACTACGCCTTCCCGGGCGGCATGATGATCGGTACCGACTCCCACACCGTGAACGCTGGCGGTCTCGGCATGCTCGCGATTGGCGTGGGCGGTGCAGACGCCGTGGATGCCATGGTGGGCCTCCCGTGGGAACTCAAGTACCCGAAGATGATCGGCGTGAAACTCACCGGCAAACTCCAGGGCTTCGCAACCGCCAAAGACATCATCCTCAAGCTCGCAGGCATCCTCACCGTGAAGGGCGGCACCAACGCCATTATCGAATACTTCGGCGAAGGCGCACGCAGCCTCTCCGCAACAGGCAAGGCGACGATTGCGAATATGGGTGCCGAAGTGGGCGCTACCTGCTCCACCTTCAGCTACGACGATTCCATGAGCCGCTACCTCCGCGCTACAGGCCGTGCCGACGTTGCCGCCGCCGCCGACAAGATTGCAGAACACCTCAAGGCCGACCCGGAAGTCGAAGCCGAGCCGGAAAAGTACTTTGACCGTGTCGTGGAAATCGACCTCAACACGCTCATTCCGCACTTCAACGGCCCGTTTAGCCCGGACCGCGCCTACGCCGTGACCGACATGGCCGAAAGCCTCAAGGCCACCGAAACCAAGCCGGAATCTACGCCGGTCGTAAGCGCCGCCCTCATCGGCAGCTGCACGAACTCCAGCTACGAAGATTTGTTCATGGCAGCGAACATGATCAAGCAGGCCCTCGCGAAGGGTCTTTCCCCGAAGTGCCCGCTCCTCATCAACCCGGGGAGCGAACAGGTGCGCTACACCGCCGAACGCGACGGCCTCATCGACTTGTTCAAGCAGTTCGGTGCCACCATCATGACGAACGCCTGCGGTCCTTGCATTGGCCGCTGGGACCGCGCCGGTGCCGACAAGAAGGAACTCAACACCATCGTCCATAGTTTTAACCGCAACTTCGCAAAGCGCGCCGACGGCAACCCGAACACGCACGCCTTCGTTGCTAGCCCGCTCATGGCCGTGATTGCAGCCCTCAGCGGCGACATCCGCTTCAACCCGATGACCGACACCCTCGTGAACAATGAGGGCCAGGCCGTGAAGCTCGACCCGCCGGAACAGTGCGAACTCCCGCCGAAGGGTTTCGAAGTCAAGGATGCCGGCTACCAGGCACCTGCCGAAGACGGTTCCAAGATTACCGTTTCCATCAACCCGGAAAGCAAGCGCCTCCAGGCTCTCGCCCCGTTCGCCGCTTGGGACGGCAAGGACATCGTGGGCGCCCCGCTCCTCATCAAGGCCAAGGGCAAGTGCACTACCGACCACATTTCTATGGCAGGTCCGTGGCTCAACTACCGCGGTCACCTCGAAAACATTTCGAACAACATGCTCATCGGCGCCGTGAACGCTTTCAACGGCGAAACGAACAAGGTTCTCTGCCAGTGCGGTGAATACAAGGAAGTCCCCGAACTTGCCAAGATTTACAAGGCCAAGGGCACGGGCTCCATCGTCATCGGTGACGAAAACTATGGTGAAGGCTCCAGCCGCGAACACGCCGCTATGGAACCGCGCTTCCTCGGCGTGAAGGCCGTGATCGTGAAGAGCTTCGCCCGCATCCACGAAACGAACCTCAAGAAGCAGGGCATGCTCGCCCTCACCTTCAAGAACGCCGCCGACTACGACAAGATCCAGGAACAGGACGTGTTCGACATCGTTGGCCTCACCAAGTTCGCCCCGGGTTCCGAGTTCACCCTCGTTGCCCACCACAAGAACGGCTCGGTCGATAACATCGCCCTCTGCCACACCTACAACGAACAGCAGTGGGCATGGTTCAAGGCAGGTTCCGCCCTCAACCTCATCCGCGCGAACAACAAGTAAGCAAGGGAATGCCTATGGAGCCGGAATTCAGCACCTTTACAGACCCCAGGGACGGCCGCACGTACCGTACTGTAAAGATTGGCAACCAGGAATGGTTCGCCGAGAACTTCGACTATGACTGCCCGGGCAGTGTCGTTTACGAGAACAAGACCGAAAACGAGACTCGGTACGGCAGGCTATACACCTGGGCGGAACTGATGGGGTTCGACGGCAAGATGAACGACAATGTCGCTTTCACAACCGACGAGGAACGCAATGCCACCTACAGGGGCATCGCACCCGAGGGCTGGCACATTCCGAGCGATGCCGAATGGAAGGAACTCAAGGCGTATGTCGATAGCATCGCCGATACCGAATTCGGGACCGCGCTCAAGTCCAGGAAGGGCTGGAAAAAGGACCCGGACGGCTGCCCCGCAGGTGCCGACGAGGTCGGGTTCAACGCCCTCCCGTCGGGCCGCCACATGCCCAACGGGGAATACCTCTACGGCGGCAAGGGCGCGCACTTCTGGACATCTACCGAAGTCGACAAGGTTTACGCCATCCGCTGGGGCGGCACGTATGCAGGCGAAGACTTCACCGGTTTCAGGACGTACAAGGCGCAGGCCCTCGCGCTCCGTCTGGTAAAGGACCGCTAAGCGCGCTCAGATAAAATAACTTGCAACGCAGTTGCAACTCCGTGACAAATAATTAAATTTGTCTTGATTACTAAACGGAGTGTATCGCAATGCAAGGCAATCGTGAAAACTGGGGTTCCAAGCTGGGCGTAATCCTCGCTGTCGCAGGTTCCGCCGTCGGGCTTGGCAACTTCTTGCGCTTCCCGGTGCAGGCGGCCACCAACGGTGGCGGCGCCTTTATCATCCCCTACCTCATCGCTTTCGTGTTTCTCGGGATTCCCCTCGCGTGGATGGAATGGAGCCTCGGGCGCTATGCGGGCAGCCACAACTACGGCACCGCCCCGAGCACGTTCCACATCATTTTCCACAAGAAGAAGGGCTGGGCCAAGCATCTCGGGTCCATCGGACTCTTGCCGCCCATCTTCATCGTGTTCTACTACGTGTTCATCCAGTCGTGGATTCTCGCGTTCGCATTCTATTCGCTCAACGGCACCCTCATGGAGAAGGTCGCCCTCGGGCCCGAGGCGGTCACCCAGTTCTTCAGCGACTTCATCATGCTCAAGACCTGCGTGGGCCCCGTTCCCGTAGCCCTCATATTCTTCCTCATCACGTTCGCCTGCAACATGGGAGTGCTCTCGTTCGGCGTGCGCAAGGGTATCGAGCGCGCAAACAAGATATGCATGCCCATCCTCCTTATCATGGGTCTCATTCTCGTAGCACGCGTGCTCACGCTCGACGGTATCGGCAAGGGTCTCGCCTTCATGTGGAACCCGAACCTTTCCGAACTCGCCAGCCCCAAGGTATGGATGGCGGCAGCAGGCCAGGTGTTCTTCACCATGAGCCTCGGCATGGGCATCATCTTCTGCTACGCAAGCTACCTCAAGCCCAAGGAAGACCTCACGCTTTCCTCGCTTACCGCTAGCGCCACGAACGGCTTTGCCGAAATCATCATCGGCGGTACGGTCGTCATCCCGATAGCCGTGCTTATCGCGGGCGCGGACATCGAGCAGTGCGCAAAGCTCGGCACCTTCGGCCTCGGCTTCCAGACCATGCCCTACGTGTTCGGCACGCTCCCGCTCGGAGGCCTGTTGCAGACCATCTGGTTCGCGATGCTATTCTTTGCGGGCATCACGAGTGCAATTTCAATCATCCAGCCGCTCATCAGCTTCTGCGAAGACGACCTCAAGTTCTCCCGCAAAAAGTCCGTGGCGACCATCAGCACCATCACGTTTATCGGCAGCCTCACCGCCATCTTCGGGCTTGCCGCAGGTACGGTCGACGAACTCGACTTCTGGGGCGGCACCTTCCTGCTCGTGGTGTTCGGGGCCATCCAGGCCATCATGTTCAGTTTCGTGCTCGGGCGCCGCAAGGCGGTCATCTCGAACGAATCGTTCTACCAGGGCGAAGACACCATCGGCGACCCGAACGAGAACGTCGCCTTCGGTCTCATGAACGTGGGTGCAAAGCTAAAGCTCCCCCGCTTCTTCAGGCCCATCATCCAGTACGTTTGCCCGGCATACCTCATCATCCTGCTCATCTCGTTCACGTTTACAGACGGCCTCCCGATTATCACGCTCAGCAACATCGCCGACACGGCGAAGGTCACCTTCCTCGGTATGGAATTCCCGCAGAAGGGCTTCACCTGGGCGTTCCGCGGGTTCCTGCTGCTCGTCATCGTGCTCCTGAACGTCGCCATCGCATACGCATGGCGCAAGGGCGGCACCGCAGAACAGGGCCGTAACGCAGGCATACAGAAGATGCCTATGGGCAATTCCGACGAAACCGAAACACAGAAGGAGGCATAACATGGATGCAGAATTCACCACCAGCGGACTCGTTTTTATGCTCTCGTCCTGGGCGGCCATCATTGGACTGTGCGTATTTTGCTTTGTCAAGGTGTTCAAGAACAAGTAGGCAATAATTTTTGTTATCTTGTACACGAATAACAGGAGAATTTTATGGATATCAAGAAGAAAGTCGAAGAACTGGCGCTCACCCTACCCGAATGCCCCGCACCGCTTGCCGCATACGTGCCCGCGACGCGCTTCGGCAACGTGATTGCAGTATCGGGCCAGCTCCCTTCCGTGAAGGGGGATTTTTCCGCCTATTGCGGCACAGTCCCGAACGAACTTTCCATTGAAAAGGCTACCGAAGCCGCCCGCATCTGCCTCCTGAACAACATCGCCGCCGCCATGACAAAACTCGAACACGGCGAGACCCTCAAACTCGTGCAGATGCAGGGCTTTGTGCAGTCCGCCGCGGACTTCCACGAGCAGCCCGCTATCCTCAACGGCGCAAGCGAACTCGCAGTCCAGATTCTCGGTGAAAACGGGAAGCACGCCCGTACCGCCGTCGGCGTGAGCGCACTCCCGAAAAACGCCGCTGTCGAAATCAGCTGCACATTCGAGGTCGTCCCCGAAGAGGTTCGCTTTACCGGGCGCATGAACTGGATTGGCTAGGCTTGCCTGCTATCCGCGCCTAGTTCATGTCGAGCGCGGATAGCTTGTCCTGCATTTTCTTGTTTTCTTTCTGGAGAGAATCGACCTGGACCTGCAGAGCCTGTATCTGGCCCTCAAGTTCTACTTTCTTCGATTCGAGCAGGCGGATTTCGTTCTCCACTTCGGGATTAGAGCAGGCGAAACACAAAAAGGTCGCGATAATTGCCAATAAAATAACATTTAACCTTGTCATGTCCAAAATTTAATTATAAATATGGGACAAGAAGAACAATCTGCGGAAAAAGGTATTATGATTAACAAGGTCTGGGAATGGTTTAACGCTCAAGGCTACAAGGGCTCCATATCGGTTTGCGATCCGAAGGCGCTCAGGCTTTCGACTGAACCCGCATTTTCCTGCAAGGCGAACACCCCCGACGACGACACCTTTATCTACGAGCAAATCTTCGAAATCGACCCCGACTACCGGGTTGCAGCCATCATCAAGGAAGCAGCCGGAATCCCCGCCCGCGAGTGGCTGCCCGACGGCGCACAGGAACCCGCAGAAATTTCCTTCGAAGGCACACCCGACCAGATACAGGGGCGCATCGACGACGCCATTCTCGAAGGCCTCGCCCACAAAAAAAATCTCCGGATCAGGGAATCCGGAGCAATCGTGAAATTCGGGTATAAGATCGAAGATCTTTTCTAGGACTTAGCCTGTTCCTTTTCTTCCTTAATTTGTTTGTGAATCTCTTTCAGGATAAACGGTGAAAGAATCACGATGGTGACACCTACCGTGACGAAGGAATCCGCGACGTTGAACGTCGGGAAGCGCGTCATGATAAAGTCGGGCAAGTCGCAGTCGATAAAGTCCACGACCATCTGGAGGCGCATGCGGTCGATGAAGTTGCCAATCGCACCGCCGAGAATCATCACCACGCCAAGGCGGCTCATCCAGTCGCGCTTGTCGATATTTTTGTAGAACCAGCCCATCACTACGACGGCGACAAGCGATATCAATATAAAGAAAACGGTCGGCGAAAGGAACGGCATCAGGTCTTGCGGGCGGCTGCTGAACGCGGCACCCTTGTTGAACACCAGCTGGAAGCGCAGGAATTCGCCGAGGATGTTTATCACGTCATGGTTCGGCGCGCCGGTCTCGTTCGTGAACCGGGCAAGCGCCCACAGTTTCGTGAGCTGGTCTGCCACAATGCTAAAAACGATTACGGCAATATGGAACGGCCATTTGTTGTAGAACTTCATACGTTGCCTTATACTCTTAATTTCACAGGGAGATCCTTCGACTTCGTGCTACGCACTCCGCTCAGGATGACATCACCCCTTTTTTCAATTGCAAATAGGTTTTCTCAATCCAGCGGTCGGAATAGAAATGCATCGACGTGGACTTCACGATACGCTTCACCGTATCGCGGGTAATCTTCATCTTCTTGTCGGCAGCAAACAGGCCCGAGCCGTCGCCGATAAGCTTCATGTTCTCTGCTGCCATAAAGAGCGGCCACAGGCAGAAGAGTCGGGTGCGCATCTTCACGTTCGGCACGAGCTTCGTGTACGCGATGGCATCGTCCAGGTGCCCCCACGCCTTCTTCACGAGTTCTTCCATCACGGCGGCACGGCGTGCCTCGAAATCGGCCCGCACCTCGTCCGCTACCCCTACCGGCAGGTTGAACATGTCGTAGGAATGCTCGAAGCCGTGGCGGCGGCAGATTTCCTCGGGCACGAAGCACACCCTGCGGGTCGAATCCTCCATGCAGTCCTTCACGATGTTCGCCACCTGGAGCGCAAGCCCGAAACTCACGTCAAGTTTTTGCATCTCGGCCTTGCGCGCATCGCCAATCAGGCAGGTATCGGCCGCAAACAGGTTCGTGAGCAGCTTCCCGACAATGCCTGCAACGTAATAGCAGTACTCGTCCAGGTCGGCAACGCTCTCGAGCGTGAACCAGCCGGAAAAGAGCGCGGCCTCCTGCCTAAGCGCAAACTTCGCCATGCCATGACACATCTCGATAGTCACGGCGCGCACCGGGGCGGCATAGACCTCGGGCAGTTCCTTCAGGAGAGGCACTACCACGTGCGTATGCAGGCACAGGTTCATGTACGGGTGATCGGACTTGCGCCAGCTTTCGGGCAGGGCATCTTCGAACGCAGCAATCGCCCCATCGGGCAAATCGGCGGTCCTAAAAATGTCGGCGAATTTCCCGAGCAGCACCTCCTTCTCGGAGGCCTTCATGTCGGGGTCGTCTTCCACCGTATCGGCTATGCGCAGGTACAGGTACGCAAGCAGGATGCTCCTGTGGAGCCGTCCCTTGAGCACATTGATATTGAGCGCGAACGTACGCGAAACGTGCAGCAGGATTTCCTCGGCGTAAAGCCACGCCTTCTTGCCTTCGAGCACATCCTCGCCCATTCCAAGTGAATCAAGTATATTCGCCATTTTCTAGTTACTAGTTATTAGTTGTTAGTCATTAGTTATTAGTTGAAGTCAGGCGGCATTACCGCAAAAAAAAACTAATGACCATTGACTAATGACTATTGACCTTGTACATAAAGTTATAAAATCCTAATCACCCTTTTGTCCGTCACCCTTCGACATTCGCGCCAAAACTAGTACATCGTCTCGGCGTAGACATCGGGCGGAATCTTCTTCGTTTTCGCCATCGCCCTCACGTACTTCCAAAAGCGCCTGTGTTCCTGCGCGTGGCGGAGCTTCTTGTTGTAACTCCAGATAGTACGGTTGTGGATATCGGGCTCGCTCATGAACGTGCCCTTGCTTTCCGTCTCATAGCGCACCTTGCGGTATTCCAAGAAATATGCGGAGGTGAACATCGCGGCAATCCGGCCCATCGCAATACTGTAGAGCACTGCGGCCAGAATCATCGCCGGGGCAATCGCCACAAGGCCGTAGACCGGCTCGCAAATGCCGAACCTGCGGAACAGCCAACAGACGCTCACCGAGAGCGCGACCGAGGCAACGAGCGAGAACACGAAATTCAGCAGGCGGAGTTTCGCCTTACGGGAATGGATTTCGGCGGACGAGCCCGAGACATACGCCCATCTTTGCCCCTTCTTGACCATCTTATGCATAAAAAGCGGGTACGAGAAACGCCAGAACCAAAAATAGAGAGCCACCCACAGCAAAAGGGGCAGCCATATCACGTAATCAAGTTTATCAAGGTATTCCATACGGGCTCAAATATAGAAATTTCGGCAAAAAACAAGGCCCAAAACAGGCTGGCAGAGAACCGGGCCAAAACCGCCGGCGCGTGCCAAAACAGCCCGTTAGTTTGTACAAAATGCCGTCTTTCGGGGAGTTTCCAGGCCCGGAAGGCGGGTCGAGCAGCCCACCGCACGCCGGAATTCATAACTTACGGTGTATCAAGGACTTACGGTGCCGGTCCGACCTCGAAAAAGGCCTTTTTCAGGGTCACCTCGCTAGACTTATCAACATCAAAGCATTTTTTTATAAATTTAGAGTCCAACTGTTGATAGATTTTCGTGTCCCGGAAACTGCCGGACAAGGGATAGAACGCGTTATGCAAGTCGAATGGGAAAGATGCCTGAACTACCTGCGCGGAATGCTCTCCGATTCCGTCTATAAGACTTATTTCGCCCAGACCAAGATGGTAAACCAGACCACCGGTCACGCCGTCATTTCGGTGCAGCCCGGACTGGATACTAAGGTCTATGCCGCCTACAAGGAACTCATCAAGCTTGGCTGGAAAGAGGCCACGCACAGCGAGACCCCCATGGAATTCGAGTTCCAGCCGCAGGAAGTTGCCCCGAAGGCAAATACCGAGACTGACAACACCTTCAGGGATTTCCTCAAGCCGAGCGTGCCTCTCTCGCCCAGTTTCCGCTTCGAGAATTTTGTGCCCGGCGACAAGGCGCAGCTCGCGTTCAATGCGGCAATCGCTGTCGCAAAGAATCCCGACGGCACGCAGTACAACCCGCTGTTCATCTACGGTTCCTCGGGCCTCGGCAAGACTCACCTGCTGCAGGCCATCGGCAACTACGTGCTCGAGGAAGACCCGAACAAGCGCGTGTGCTACCTTACCAGCGAAGACTTTTCACAGCAGTACATGAAGTGCCTGCGCGACGGTCGCGTGACCGAGATGAGCGACTTCTACCGTAACGAGGTCGACATCCTCCTCATTGACGATATCCAGAACTGGACCGGCAAATACGAGACGCAGAACGAGTTCTTCCTCATATTCAACGCGCTGCACCAGGCCGGCAAGCAGATCGTGCTTACCTCCGATGCGCCCGCGGGCGAAGTGAAGAACCTCTCCGACCGCCTCGTGAGCCGCTTCTCCTGGGGCCTTACTGTGGACATCCAGCCGCCCGACGTGGAAACCCGCGAAGCCATTCTCCACAAGAAGGCCGAAGAACGCCACCTCGAGATTAGCGACGAGGTGCTGCACTTCCTCGCCGAAAAGATTGCAAGCAACGTGCGCTGCCTCGAAAGCGCCATCATCAAGCTCACGCTGCAGTCGAGCCTGATGAACCACGATATCGACATGAGCATCGCGCAGAAGGTCGCGGCAGAAATCGCCCCGACTCTCCGCCGCCGCGTAAGCCTCGACGCCGTTCTCCACACGGTATCGCAGCACTACGAGGTTCCCGAGGCCAAACTCACAGAACCCGGCCGCGGCACCAAGGAAATTTCCAAGGCCCGCCAAGTCGCGATGTACCTCATGCGCGAATGTTCCTCCATCAGCCTGCAGAGCATCGGCTCTCGCTTCGGCGGCAAGGACCACTCCACCGTGGTTCACGCCATCAAGAGCGTCAAGAAGGAGATGGAAACGGACGCCGCATTCGCACGCCTTATCGAAGGCCTCAAGAACGCCATCCACGACTAATTTTTATATTTGACATACCCATCGACGACCCGGGAAAACATCCCGACAGCCGCCAGACGAGAACGGATAAACCTCCGGCTTAAAAGGCATATAAAGGCAATACGATGGACATCAAGATTCTGCAGCAGCCCGACGACGTAACGTGCGGGCCCACCAGCCTCCAGGCGGTCTACAACCACCTCGGCTACAAGATTTCTTTAAAGCAGCTCATTTCTGAAATTGAATTTTTGGAAGACGGCGGAACGCTCGGCGTGTTCCTCGGCATCGATGCCCTGAAGCGCGGGTTCAAGGTCACGCTACATTCGTACAACCTCACGCTCCTGGACCCCACGTGGAGCACGCTCAGCATGCCCGAACTGAAGGCGAAGCTGGAACTCCTGCACAAGGCAAAGCACGCTCCCAAACTCCGGAAAGCAATAGAGGCGTACATCCGCTTTATCGACCTGGGCGGAAAGGTTGCGTTCGAGGACTTGCGCTCCGCCATGTTCGAGAAATACTTCAAGAAGGGCGTACCCGTGCTCTGCGGGCTTTCGGCCACCTACCTGTACCGCAGCATGCGGGAATTCACCGGCAAGGACGACAAGTCCGTATTCGACGACATCCACGGCGAGCCCATGGGGCATTTCGTCGTGGTGTACGGCATCGACGAAAAGAAACAGTTCATGGTGGCCGACCCCGACGGCACCAATCCGTTACACAAGACGCCTTACTACAAGGTGGACAAGTTCCGCCTGCTCCACAGCATTTTGCTCGGCGTCATGACCTACGACGGCAACGTGCTTGTTATAGAGAATAAGAAATAGGATCATGAAAAAGTTAATCGTTGTAAACAATCCCAAGCACTGGAAGTTACACGTTCCGGGCATAGACATCATCTCGGCGCAGGACTACCTGATTTCGAGCAAGTACACGAACGAGCGCAACCTGCGCGTATTCAACCTCTGCCGCGATTACAGTTACCAGAGCAAGGGCTACTACGTGTCGCTTTTGGCCGAGGCCCGCGGGCACAAGGTTATCCCGGGCGTCAAGAACATGCGCGACTTCAAGGCCCCGGCCGTAATCAAGCACATCTCCGACGAAATCGACAACCTTATCCAAAAAAGCCTGCACAAGCTCACCGGCACGGAATTCGTGCTCTCGATTTACTTTGGGCAGAACGTGAGCCCGCAATACCTGGAACTTTCGCAGGAACTCTACCGCCTGTTCCAGGCCCCGCTCCTGCGCGCGAAATTCGTGTTCAAGCAGAAGTGGTTCATCCAGAGCATCCGCCCGATTTGCGTGGACGAGATTCCCGAATCGCACATGGAATTCGTGGACAAGTTCGCGCAGGAATACTTCGAGAAGACCCGCTATGCCTCCAGCAAGGAAGAGGATTACCTGTACGACCTCGCCATCCTCACGAACCCGGACGAAGTGGAGCCGCCGAGCAACGCGGAAGCCATACAGCACTTTGTGAAGGCGGCAGAAGATACGGGATTCCGCGTGGAGATGATTACCCGCAAGGATTACCCGCGCGTGGGCGAATTCGACGCGCTGTTTATCCGCGAGACGACAAACGTGAACCACTACACCTACAGTTTTGCACGCCGTGCACAGTCGCTGGGCATCGCCGTCATCGACGACCCGGACAGCATATTGCGCTGCTCCAACAAGGTGTACCTGCAAGAACTGATGCAGGCGGCAAAAATCCATTCACCGAAGACGATTATCGCGCACGCCGAAAACCGCCACACGCTCGCCAAGGAAATCGGGTTCCCGATGGTCATCAAGTCGCCGGATTCGAGTTTTTCGATGGGCGTGAAGAAGGCGAACAACAAAGAAGAACTGGAACAGATTCTCGACGAGATGTTCGAGCACAGCGACCTGCTTATTGCGCAGGAATTCACGCCGACGGAATTCGACTGGCGCGTGGGCGTACTCGACGGCAAGCCGCTTTACGCCTGCAAGTACCACATGGCGAAGGGCCACTGGCAAATCTACAACTGGGAAAGCGACGACAAGCAGAGCGAATCCTTCTCGGGCAAGTGCGAAAGCATCCCTATAGAGATGGTGCCGCACGGAATCGTGAAGACCGCCCTCAAGATTTGTAGCCTTATTGGCAACGGGCTCTATGGTGTCGACCTTAAGGAATGGCACGGGCACCCGATTGTAATCGAGGTGAACGACAACCCGAGTATCGACGCGGGCATCGAAGATGGCGTGGGCAAGAGCAAAGTTTACCTTGCCGTCATGAGATCGCTGCGCCACCGCATCGAGGAACGCATGAACGCCGCACAACACAAACTGCAAATGCACGAGAAGGAATGGTTCTAAAATTCCGGATAAAAAAATCATATAAAAGGTCAATAGTCATTAGTCAATGGTCATTGGCTTTTTATAATCGCGGCTTCGCCGCCTAACTTTAACTAACAACTAATGACTAATGACTAATTACAAACTTTGGCAGCGTTACGGCATCGAGATGGAATACATGATCGTGGACAGGAACACGCTCGATGTGCTCCCGCGTGCCGACGTGGCCCTCGGAAAAGACAAGAACGGCGAGCAGCTCTCTGACGTGGAACACGGCCCCATCGGGCTTTCAAACGAACTCGTGAGCCACGTGCTGGAATTCAAGTGCGCAGAACCTGTCGACAGCCTCAAGCATTTGGGCAAGACCTTCCATCACGAAATCGTGAAGGCGAACGAAACACTCAAGAGCATCAACGCGATGCTTTTGCCCACGGCGGCACACCCCTTTATGGACCCCGCCGTAATGCAGCTCTGGCCCTACGACTGCCTCGACATCTATCAGGCATACGACCGCATTTTCAACTGCAAGGGGCACGGCTGGGCGAACCTGCAATCCACCCACATCAACCTCTCTTTCCACGGCGATGAGGAATTCGGCAAATTGCACGCAGCCATCCGCGCATTGCTCCCGCTGATTCCCGCAGTAGCGGCCTCCAGCCCGTTTTTGGACAGCAAATACTGCGGTTACATGGACGGGAGAATCGAGACCTACCGCCACAACCAGGAGAAAATCCCGAGCATCACGGGCAAAGTGATTCCCGAAGCGGTCTTTACCTACAAGGATTACGAGGAACAAATTTTTAACAAAGTAAAGGCCGATATCGCACCGTACGATCCCGACCACCTGCTGAACCACTTCTTCTTGAATAGCCGCGGGGCCATCGCCCGTTTTGACCGTGGGGCTATTGAAATCCGTCTGGTCGACATTCAGGAATGCCCCGATGCAGACATCGCGATTGCCGAATGGGAAGTCGCCGTATTGAAAGGTCTTGTGGAAGGCAAATTTGCGAATGGGTCGCAAATTCGCACCCTCGATACGGACGCCCTCGCGAAAATTCTGCTCGCCACCACGCGTTTTGCCGAAAAGACGGTAATAAACGACCGTGATTTCCTGAATGTCTGGAACATTGACGCGAGCGAAATCACCGCAGGCGAACTCGTACAACGCATCACGGAGAAAGTCCGCAGCAAGATTTCCGACCACTCGCAGGCACTGCTCGCTAGCATGCTCAAGCGCGGCACGCTCGCCAGCGCCCTCGTGAAGAACATCGGTGCAGACCCCGACCGGGATGACTTCGTGTACGAATACGGCCGTCTCGCCCACTGCCTTGCGGAGAACAGACTGTACGGAATTGATTGATGAAACAAGACGCGCGCGAAATCCTTATCCTCACTTGCGAGCATGCGAGCAACAAGTTACCCGCAGCGTTCAAGAAAACTGTTCCCGCCGAAGTCCTGGAGACGCACCGCGCCTACGATATCGGAGCGTGCGCAGTATTCAGCAAGCTGGTGAAGTTCGCGAAGCCCGAATTCCACTGCGAAGGGAAATTTTCGCGTCTGTTCGTCGACCTGAACCGCACCATCACCAACAAGAGCGCATTCAGCGATTACTATAAACAACTCGAAAAAAGCGACCCCGCGACCGCCGCAAAAGTAAAGGCCCAAGCCTCCGCCTACTGGACGGAATACCGCGAGAACATCGAAAAGTTTGTCTCTAAAAACATAGGGTCGCTTCGACAGGCTCAGCGACCTGAAGCGGCCATCGTTCACCTCGGCATCCACAGCTTTACGCCCGTACTGAACGGCAAGACCCGCAATGCCGATATCGGAATCCTGTACGACCCGAGCCGCCCCACAGAATGCGCACTTGCGCAGGTCATCAAGGACGAAATCAAGCGCCTTTACCCGCAGATGACGGTGCGTTTCAACTACCCGTACAAGGGCACCTCCGACGGGCTCACCACCACACTGCGCAAAAAATTTGGCCCGCAATACGCAGGCCTTGAAATTGAAATCAACCAGAAGTTTTTCCTGTAGCTTGCTCAACGCTACATTTCTTCGTCAGTACTTATCCTTTCCGAGGATATTTCCACTCCATCCTCGTATTTCTGTTTTGCCCAAATTCGCCCTTTTTCATCGTAATACTTTTTTATGCCGTGCGATTTCCCATTCCTATAGGGTTCCTCGTAAATCTTTCGACCCGATCCATCATATTCTATTTCATTTCCATGACGCCCCCCATTTTTAAAGTCCGTCACCTTAAATTTCTTTCCAGTTGGATAATACCAAATATCGGTTCCATCACGTTTACCTTGTTTAAACTGTATTTTCTGTGCCAATTTTCCGTTGGGATGATACGTTTTTAAGATGCGCACATAAGCGGGAACAACAATAGCTCTATCACGAATATTCAAATCGGTAACATAAATTCCCTTTTTTGCATTTTCAGGCTTTAAATCGTCTGAAATAATTTCATAGACGGAATCAACGGGGCAACCATTTTCCTTAATTAACTTTTTCAGTGCGCTTATATTTTGCGACAAGACTGAATTACTCCGCACCACAGTTTCATTCATTCCCATACTATAATCGTCGAAATAAACAATAGAATCAGGATTTCCGCACCAGTTAAGGGCCCAACCGGAATCCATCAAATCCTTGTGACGGGATTCCAGAAAAATTCCACCGGGATCGCACCCGCACAACCCAGCCAGTTCTAACTTTTGAAACCCGTTATTGATTTTTCTCGCATACAGGGAATCATCAATGGAAGCAAACAATTCCTCCATCTGCGGATTTTTTCTCAAATCGAGGGCATTGAGGAAAATGGCACAACCGCCTTCGCACGCTGAGCGGCCATCGCAAGAATACGAAAGCGAAAACGCTCCCAACAAAAAGGCAAAAAACTTTACAAGCGTTCCTGATTTTATCATCAGGATAAATATAAATTAATATGATTTGCCGCTCACGCGGTAGCGGTACTCGCGTCCGTTTTTCTTGACGCGGACAAACAGGGACTGTTCCTTCGAATCGAAGTAGAGTCGTGGTTTCTGCGAATCCACAGCACGCTTGCCCGTAAGAACCGGGTTAACCGTCGTCGAATCGTCCCCGGGGCCTACCGACGTAGAATCGTCGGCTACGGTGTACCACTGCGCATTCTCGATACTTGCGGTCGCGTCGGTCGGGGGCGTCGTGAGGTTCGCGCCGTAGTTCGCATTGTTCAGCATGCCGTCGTCGACCATGCCGTAGAACACGCCCTTCGTAAGTTCCTTCGTGAAGTTGTTCTCGAGGTCGCCGCGAAGCTGGGCCGTGCCGGAAAGTTTCTTGCCGTTTACCGCCCACATCACGCCATAGACCTGCGCGTAGTCCGTCACGGTGGTGTTCACGATAATCGAAATCGCTCCCACCTTCGCGTGCCCGCTGATGGTACCGCTCACGAGCCAGGCGTCTTCTTCGAGCACGGCATCGTCGGAGATTGTACCCGCGGTTACGAGCGCACGCCCGCGGACAGTCGCGTTCCCGCTAATTGTCCCGCCGTTAACGACCGCGAAATCCTCGATTCGCGCGTTCCCACTAATCGTTCCGCCGTTCACGACCGCGTCGGGGCCCACGTACACGCTCGCATCGACCTTCGCCTTGCTGCTCACGAGGCCACCGCCGTTGCTATGCTGCTTGTAGCCGCTCGCATTCGAAGGCTTCCAGAAATCCTTGTTGTAGCCTTCGGGAGCGCCGTTTACGACTTCGATCATGTACGGGTAGCGATAGATGCTGTAGTAGAACTGGTCCCAGAGAATCGTCTGCATCTCGGTCGGGGTCGCCGTGACAGCCAGCCATAAGGCCTTGTCGTTAGCCTTCGTCTCGATTTCCAGATTGAATCCCGTGCCATGCTTCATCTCGCTGTAACGCGGCGTGCCATCGCTGCCTTCCGCCACAAGGCCGACAGTCCAGCCCGAAGCCGGGTCCGGCAACGCATCCGGCGCGTAGTTGCACCACCTGTACGTCTTGCCCATGTAGTAATCCGTATTGTCGCCAAAACAGGTGTAACCGTTCACGGTCGGCTTGTCCTGCACGATTCCGCGGAACTTGACCGTCACCTTCCCCGCCTTTTCGGGGTAGATGCGCACCAGGTTGTAACCCCAACGCTGCGGAGCCCAATAGCTTGGCGAAATGTAACGGTCCGCGCACGCCTCGCTAGCATTCCCGCCAACAGCCTCGCCCGCCGCACATTCCATCTTGTTCAGCATGGTCACGCGCGGGTGCCTGCGGTAATTGTCGCCCCAGCCCGAAGCCTCGCGCCTCGTCGCAAATTCGTAATCGCCCCAGGACTTCTTGTACAACGCCTTTTTCGCGGGCGTATATTCGAGCGTCGCGTTCTTCATCGCGAACTTGCCAAACTGCTGGTTCAGGCTATCGAGCGACCAGCCGTAAACCTTCATCATGGCCGTAAACGGGGTCTGTTCCATGCGGCCGGCTTCCCCATCGCGGATGGATTCCATCCATATACGGTTCACCTCGTGCGCGCCCTTGTTGCCGCCGCCGAATTCCTCCTTGAGGTGTTCGAAGAACTGCCAGTTGCAGTAACGGTCACGCGTAGAGCCGTAGTAGAGGAACGGGTAGTTGATAAGGTATTCCGCGCAGTGGGCGTCGTTCGGGTTGTACTGGTGCGCCATCCAGTTTGCGTGGCATTCTGCAAACCAGCCCGAATGGCTGTTGTTGCCCATCCAGCCCGCCACTCCCTGCAGGCCGTGCGCAAACTCGTGCGATGTACCCCAGTAATCCTTCAGCGAGCCCACGCCAATCCACATACCGGGCCCGTATTCGCCATTCAGGCCCTTCACGTAGTCCTGCCCGCCGTAGAGCGCCGCCATCACGGAGTTGTCGAACACGTAGATGTTGCTCTTGAGTTTTTTATCGGGGCTACTCGGGAACGGGAGCATCCATCCGAGCGAATCGATGTAGAACGAGAACACCTTCTCGAGCGACTGAAGCACGCCCTGCGCATCCGCCGTAGGGATAGACACGTTGTTCGCCTGCCCGTCATCCGTCTTGGGCTTCTTGCAGACCTCAAAATGCTCCGATTCGGCAATCAACGTAAAGCCGTTGCTTGCGCACTGGTTTACCCACTCGATGGCCGCGGCGTTCGAAACCAACCCTGCCACGGCAAACCCAACCAACATCCTGTTCAATTTCATTGCGTACTCCAATTAATACCGCACAAAAATTCCGACACACCCGCGCCGGTTAATACTGAATTTATCCTTTTTTGCGCAAAAAAAGAAGGGCTCCGGAATATACCGGGCCCAAAAGCGTGTAAAATCCGTGCAGAAACTACTGGTTGCGCCCCAGTTTCTTGAAGTCGGGGGTCAGTTTCGCGCAGGCACTGTCCTTCGGGGCACTGCGGTACAGCACGAGTTCCTTCTCGAAGAACCCCTTCGTAGAGGCGCTCACGCTCCACTTGCTCCCCGCGGGGCAATTTTCCAGCAGGACCTTCGAAACCGCAGTAAAGCGGCCGCCCGTTACCTTGTAGTCAAAAGCGCTTGTCGATAGCGAGTCGGGAATCTGCAGGGCCGCCGCATTGCCAACCGCCTTGCTCTTCGCGTAAAACGCCTTCTGGGCTTCCATGTACTCGACGGCCTTCTGCTGCATTTCCGCGATGGAATCGGAAACCGACGCAGCCTTCACCGTCTCGTGGCAGCTACGCACTGCAAAAAAGGCAACCACGACCGCCACCACGACAGCAACCGGCAGGGCAATCTTCTTGAGCGGGACATTCCCCACCTTCGCAATGACTTCGCGCAGGGATTCGCCCGACTCTTCCGGGGCGGCCTCGCCCGTTTCCCACTTGAGCAGCCTGAGCGCCACAAGGACATGCACGAACTGCTTGGGCAGGGCAAGCCCCAGCGCCGCGATTACAAGCAGGACAATCGCTATCACCATGAATACGGCCAGGGCGCTTTCGGCAGACGGAAGCAAGCCCTGAACCTCCTTAAGGAGCGAAAGAAGCTGTTTGTCCTCGGCAAAGTTCTGCGAGGCGAAACGCCCGGTGAAGTTGTTGTAGCGGGCAAGCCCGAGCTTTACACCGTCGGTAGCCATCACGAGTACTGCCGAGAGGGCGCGTTCAATAAACAGGAACACCATGCCCACAAGCGCAATCACGCAGGCAATCAGCCGCGCCGTCCGTACCGGAGTCAAACCCGTATTTTTCTGTCCTTCAGTCATAGGCTATTACTTGTGTGCGGTGTGGAGTGTGGAGTGTGAGGTGTGTAATTAGTAATTAGTCATTCCTCATTACACACTACACATTGGTCACTTTGCTCCCGCCAGTTCTTTCGCGAGTTTCTTAGCTGTGGTAAAGTCAGCCTTTCCGGTACCGAGCTTCGGAACCTTCTCCACCGCATACGCCACCGCAGGCAGCATAATCGGGGGGAATCCGCTTGCGCGCAGTTCCGAAAGTACGTCCTTCGGGTCCTTATCGCCCTGGTAGAGGAGCACAATCTTCTCGCCCTTCGCGGAATCCGGAATGGAGGTCACCACGTAGTCGCAGCCCTCGAGCACCGGCGTATCCTGGATTTTCTTTTCCACGGCTCCGAGGCTCACCATCTCGCCACCGAGCTTGGCAAATCGGCTGTAGCGGTCCACAATCGTGAGGAAGCCATCTTCGTCGAGGAAGCCCTTGTCGCCCGTACGGTAGTAGCGCTTGCCGTTAATCATCGTAATCACGCTCTTGGTGCGTTCCTCGTCCTTGAGGTAGCCGACCATCACCTGGCAGCCACCGATGAGGATCATACCCGCCTCGCCCGTAGGCAGCGGCTCGTTCGTATCGGGGTCCACAATCAGGAACTGCGAGCCCGGGAGCGCCATACCCACCGTGCCCGGCTTGTTGTTCACCTGCATGGTCATGTAGTCACTGTGCAAATTGTTCTCGGTATTGATACTTGCCACCGGGGCGGTCTCGGTACAGCCGTAGCCCTCGTAGATTTCCTTACCGAACTTGAGGCGGAACGCAGTAGCAAGTTCGGGGCGCAGGGCTTCGGCACCGGCGATAATCAGGCGCACGTACTTGAGTGCCATCGGGTGCACGTAGCGGCTAATCGTAAATGCACGCAAGAACGTCGGGGTCGCCACGAACGCAGTCACACGGAATTCCGCACAAACTCGCGCCATCGTCTTCACGTCGGTCGGGTCGGCCACGGTTACAATCGGGCAGCCTTCCGTGAGGTTCAAAAGAGTAGTCACCGTAAGGCCAAAGCTATGGAACAGCGGGAGTTCCGAAAGCATCACGTCGGCGCGGGTCACGTTGAAAATACAGGCGAGCTGCTGGATGTTGCCCATGAGGTTCCTGTGGCTCAGCATCACGCCCTTCGGGGTTCCCTCAGAACCCGAACTGAACATGATGGCCGCGATATCGTCGAGCTTCACGCGCTTGCGGAAGCAGAACTTGATAAGCCAGCACGGTGCAATAATGCAGAAGACCAGGTAGAACGCAATCTTTGCCTTCGGGATGACCTTCATGAAGTCTTCCGCATAGAAAATGCGGAGCTTGTCGCTTGCAATCTGCGAGTAGTCGTTCCCGCGCATCTTGAGCTTTTCCACGAACTGCCTGCTCGTAATCACCGTTTTCACGTCGGCGCGGGCGGCACAGAACTTTACGTTGTCCACAGAGGAGGTGTAGTTCAGGTTCACGTTCGTCTTGCCCAGGAGCCAGAGAGCGAGGTTCACGATGACGCCTGCCGGAGAAGGCGGCAACATGATGCCCACGTTCTTCTCGTCGGGGCCAAGAATCTTCTTCAGGTGCCTGCTGAATGCGATAACCGCGCCCATCAGCTTGAAGCCGGAGAAGTGCCCGCCATCGGGATTGTATATGGCAGGGCCGTGCTTCACGTACTTCTTGTAGGTGCGAATCCAGCTGTCGCCGATAGGCTTCACGAACGAGACCGCATAGTTCCAGGCGCTTATGGAAATGTTGCGGATGATGGTGCGGACCTCGTTTGCCGGTGTAGTTGCGGGAATGGACTCGCCAAATGCGACGGTCACGGTACGTTCCGCAGAAGCGCCGTACATGTCGGAACCGCTATAACTGTAGTTGGAGCCCCACAGGCCCTGGATGTAGAACGGCACGACCTGAGCGTCGGTGCCCTCTACCGCCTTCGAGTAGTCGATGCTGAACGGTTCAACGTGCGGGGAACGGGCCACCTCGCCCGTCGGGAAAATCACCACCGCGTGGCCCGCCATGAGCTTCTCGTGAATCTTCTTCATGGCGTCTTCGGGATGGCGGTTATCGATACGGATGCTCCCCAAGCGCTTGAGCATGGAGCGCAGGTACCACTTCTCGAAATGGTCCTTGTTGCTAGCGATGCACAGCGGGCGCGGGCAGGCCATCTGCACCATAGCCCAGTCAATAAAGCTGTGGTGGTTACCGACCAGGAGTACCGGACCGTCGTTCGGGATATTGCCCACGTTGAGCACGCGAATCTTGTAACGGCTAAACACCAGACGCAACAGCGAGCGGACAAGCGCCTGCGGAAGGTTCAGAATGGACCAGTAGAACACGCCCACCGAAATGAGCGCGAGGCCGATAAAGTAATACGACGGTTCAAGAGACGTGTAGCGGACCAGCGAGGAATAGATGAACAGGAACACCACGAGCACAAGGGCCTGTATCATGTTCGCGAGCGCAATGACCCAGCCCGAATTGTTGGGGCGGGTGTTGTACTGCAAGAGCGCATTCACCGGAACAAGGAACATGCCGCCGAAGATACCGATTGCCGTGTAGAGGATGGAGAGCGCCACCGGATGCACGAAGAACGGGATAAGGAACATACAGAGCGATGCGCCAATCATGCCAAGCGGCACAAAGCCCGTCTCGATAAAATCCTTCGAGTTATGCGCCGCAATGATGGACCCCACCACGAGGCCCACGACGGCAAACGCGAGGTAGTTCTGCATGGTGTTGACCGTCTGCGAACCCGAAACATCCTGGAACACAAGCAGAAACACCTGGGCAAGAGCCCAGAACATCGAGAGAGCGATAATGGAGGCACGGAGCGTGCGGTGACGCCAGCCAAAGCTCAGGCGGCGGCGGGCAACGGAGAACTTGATGTTCTTGTCGTTGTACTTGACCTTCGGGATAAGGAAACTAGCGACCGTACCGAGCACGCTCACCGTAACGAGAATCCAGGGAATCACGACAGACTTCGAAATAATGACCCCGACAGCCTCGTAGCGCACGAGCGCCTGAAGGTCGATAAGGTTCACGCCAACGATGGCAAGCCAGCTCGAGGCGATTATGCCAATCAGGGAGAAAATCTGCAGGAAAGCGTTCGCGTAACTCAGGTTATGGACGCCGAACATCTCGCGGATAATGGCGTACTTTGCAGCACTGTGGACGGCAAATCCCGAAGACAGGCCAATGGCAAGCCAGAAGGCGACACGCGGGCAGTCGCAGGTCACAAGCACCGCCTGCGCCGTCACAAACAGGGTCATAAAGAGCGAGGACCACGCAAGCACCTTGTTCTTGGAGAACCGGCTCGTGAAGAACCCCGCCGGCCAGATCATCAGCACGAAGGGCGCAACGAAGAAAATCTGGAGCATGAACGTCTGCCAGGTCTGGCCGCTCTCCGCATTGGAAAATGAACCCGAGAGGATTTTCTGGGCATAGATAAACACGCCCATCTGCACAAATGCCGTTGCTAGAATTGATAAAAAGTAACGGACGGAGCCTTTAGCTTTCCACATTTTTAATTCCCTGTATGTCAGCCTTATTAATTAAGACTGCCCCAAATCTAGAAAAGTAGCCTGCACTTTCTAAAAAGGGCACTAAAAGTCAGGTAAGAAAAACACGCGGGAGGGGCCCCAGCTCACTTCATCAATTTCTCAATTTCCTTGATTTCCCTGGGAATCGCGGTAGAGATGTTCTCGAAGCCGTTCTTCGTGATGAGCAGGTCGTCCTCGATGCGGATGCCAATCTTCTCGCGATAGCGCTTGCCGCCTATCGTGGCCTCGAATTCGCCATAAAGCCCCGGCTCGCACGAAATGAGCATGCCCGGCTCGAGGACGCTATCCAGCGAACGCGACCCCGGAGCCCCCTCGTGAATCTGCTCGCCAATAAAGTGGCTCACTCCATGCGGGCGCTTGTCGTAGAGCAGCTTGAACTTGCCCCTGGCTCCCTTCACCAGGCGGGTATCAAGTTCGCGCATAATGTATTCCCACGGGATTCCGCCGATTTCCCGCAGGCTTACGCCGGGCCTTACCGCCTTCTGGTACTCGCGGGCGGAATCGAGCACAATCTGGTAGAGCATCGCCTGCAGCGGGTCAAACCTGCCCGACGCGGGAATCGTGCGGGATATATCGCTATGGAGGGTACCGTACCGCACGCCGAAATCCAGGAGAATCAACTCCCCCTTGTTAATTTGTTCATCATTCTTCACGTAATGCAGGCAACAGGCGTTCGCGCCACCCGCACATATCGTCGGGAAGGCAAGGTCACCGTCACCGCGCATCTGCATCTCGTAGTTGAGCGTCAGGTACAGTTCCCGCTCGTTCTGCATGCGTTTTACCTTCGGGAGTACCGCCCGGAAGGCCGCATCCGTTGCCACCTGCGTCACGCGGGCATCGGCAATGCGTTCCGGCCCGAGCACGAGCCTGTCTTTCCAGTGCAGTTCGGCAACGGACCGCAACTTCATCGAAAACCTCGACATGAAACGCCCGTACTTGCGGTAGAACCTGTCATTATGGTCGCCCTGGAGCGTATCGAAATAGAGCGCGTAGGCAAAGCCCGTCTTCGCGTACTTCTTGCACAGTTTTTCGAGTACGGCATCGAATTCCTCGACCGGCCGCACGTCCCTGATTCCCGTCAGTCTCGCGACATCGCTGTCCTTTTCCAGATACCCGAGGCGCTTGCCCACCCAGAATTCCTTGAACGGGTCCTTGCGCGGCACAAACAGGGTTTCCGACTTGCTTTTCGGGTCCAGCACCAGGTAACAGCCCGCCTGGTTTATACCCGTAAGGTAGAGGAACGAAGGTTCCTGCACAAAGCGGGTCCATGTCTCGGTAAAAGCCTCCTCGCTCCCCGGATCGCGGGGCATACCCGCAAAAATGCAGAAGGAATCGAGATTTTTGAGCATAAACTGCCGCCTGCGGGCATAAACGGCCCTGGAATCATAGTCCGGCGACGAAATAAACACCTGGGAATATGTTTTTTTGAGGTTTTTGAGCGTTTGCATGTATAAAATTTACCTTTTTTACACTTTTTTCTCCATAAATTATATACATTTTAGGCATCACAGACTAGAATGGAGCCTGAACAAATGTCTCTTACAAAAAAATGGAAACTTATCCTTGCCTCTCTTTCTTTTGCACTCTTGACCGCCTGTGCCGGTTCTTCCGGTGGTAGCGACGATAGCAGCTACGATGACGGTGACGATGCCGCCGCAGTCGAAGGCGGCAGCAGCAGCAAGAAGGCTGCAGCCCCCAAGGAAGTCATTGACGAAAACAAGCTGAAGAAGACCGAAGACGAAGCCATGGCCGCTACCGAAGAAAACCATAAGCTCCGCAAGGAAATCTTCGACGCCAAGAACAAGCTCGGTATTCCTGTGGAACGTCCCGACGCCGAGTAGGCAACTTGGAACATTATTCCATATCAGATAACCTGAAGCGAATGATTTCAGGTGAAAACGAAGCGGTTTTCCGGTTACTGGAGAGCCGTTTTTGCGTTGAAATACAGAGCAGGCTTCCCGGACTCACCGTTGTCGGGGGCAAGGATGCCGATATCCAGGGCCTATTTGCCATTCTTGACCAATTAAAGGTGGTCGCGCGCAACGGAGATATCCTCACCGCAGCCGAGGTGGAGCGCCTCTTAGGCGGCCCCCAGCCCCAGAACGTGCACGAACTGGACGGCATCCCGACCGAACCCATCATCCGCAACCGGTTCGGTGTCGCGATTGCACCCAAGACACGCTCGCAGGTCGAACTGGTGAAGGCGGTCGCAAAAAACGACGTCATCTTCGCGAAGGGGCCCGCCGGTACCGGCAAGACGTTCCTTGCGGTGGCGCTCGCTGTCGCAAGCCTCGAGAACCGCGAAGCCGAACGCATCTGCCTGGTCCGCCCGGCAGTCGAGGCGGGCGAAACCCTCGGGTTCCTGCCCGGCGACCTCAAGGAAAAGATTGCCCCCTACCTCCGCCCCATCCAGGACAGCCTCTCCGAACTCCTGCCGGCAGAAAAACTCCGCCGCTACGAGGAATCTGGCGCAATCGAAGTGGCCCCGCTCGCCTACATGCGCGGGCGCACGCTCAAGCGGGCATTCATCATCCTCGACGAGGCGCAGAACACGACCGTCGCGCAGATGAAGATGTTCCTCACACGCCTCGGGCCGCACAGCAAGGCAATCATAACGGGCGACACCTCGCAGGTCGACCTCGCGAAGGGCGAAGAATCCGGCCTCAAGCACGCCATGCGCATACTTTCGGGCATACACGGAATCGCGCAGATTACCTTTGGCGCGACCGACGTGCTGCGCCACCCGCTCGTGAAAGACATTCTCCTCGCCTACGAACAAAAGGAAAAGAGAAAATGAAAAAGAAGCAGAAAAGGTTACACCTCGTTATCGGGTGGGTGCTCATAACGGCGCTCGCCATCTTCCTTTTCCCCGACAAGAACATCGCCCTGCAGGCAGAACACCCGCACCTCGGCCAGCTGAGCACACGCACCATCGTCTCGACGCTCAAGTTCGACATTCCCAAGTCCAAGCAGGAAATCGAAGCCGAGCGCCAGCGCGCCGAAGAGAAGGTGAGTGCCATCTTCGGGTACAACACCGACGAGACGAACCGCATCAGCGAAGACCTCAAGCAGTACCTGCAGAAGCTCGCCCAGTACGGCAACCTGCAGGCCCAGATTAGCGCGATCGGCGCAAACAGCGAGAACGGAGACTCCCTGCAGAGGAAGGTGCAGCAGGCTAGCCGCATCTACGAGACCCTCAAGCAGCGCGTGTCCGTCACCGCGATCCGCCCGCTCAGCCAGAACTCGAAGGCGCGCGACTCGCTCCTCGCCATTTTCAACCGCATGCTCGAGAAGGGCGTTTCCAACACTCTCATCGCAAAGACCGAAACCGAAGTCCAGCTTTTCAGCAACAACTATAACCTGCAGAACACGAAGGCGCTCATCTACAACAAGCCCACGGTATCGCTCATCAAGGATAGCGAAGAGAACACGCTCGAAGTGAGCGAAATCCAGCCCATCCAGCGCCGCATCGAAGAGGCGTTCAGCCAGCTGCAGCGCGCCTTCCCCACCGAACAGGGCCTGCAGAGCGCATTCTACGAAGTCTTGTACGTATTTACGCTCCCCAACGTGTTCTACCTCGAAAAGGAGACGCTCGCCCGCAAACAGGAGGCCCGCAACAAGGTCACGCTCATCAAGGGCATGGTCCCGCGCGGAGTCGAAATCGTCACGCAGGGTACCCCCGTCACCAAGGAAGTCCTCGAAAAGCTCGAGGCGTTCCAGCAGGCCCAACAGAAAGAAGAAAACGCACGCACGCTTACGGCCCCCTATGGCCAGATGCTCGTATTCTTCATCATCATTACCGTGCTGTTCTGCTTCTTCGCGTTCTCCACGGCCACCAAGTCGCTGCGCACCCCGCGCCAGCTCTGGAGCCTTATGGCGCTCATCGCCCTCCAGCTCGCCGTCTACTGGCTCATGCACAACTTCTCGGGCAACCTCAACAAGCTCGAAATGATGCCGCTCCCCGAGGGCATTGACTTCATGTGGATGTACCCGTTCGCCCTCACGCCCGTTATAGCGATGGTGCTCTACGAACAGCGCGTGGGTATCGCCTTCAGTGCATTCTCGTCCATCATCTTCGGCATCCTGAACGGCTACGACCTCGCCGCGACGGTCGCCGTGTTCTGCGTGCTTTCCATCCTCACCTCCCCGCTCATACGCATCCGTTACCGCATCCAGTTCATCTGGTCCATCATCGCGGGTATCGTGGGGCTTGCAGGCGCAATATGCGTCATGTTCCTGCTGCGTAACCGCATGGGTGTCATCCCCTTCTACCAGACGCTTATCGCGGGCTCCGTGAACATCATGATTTGCACGGCAATCGCCTCGGTGTTCTTTATCCACCTCATCGAGCGCATCTTCGGCATCACCACCGTCCTCACGCTCATGGAAATGTCCGACTTCAACAGGCCTGCGCTCAAGCGCATCTCCGAACTTGCGCCGGGCACGTTCCACCACAGCATCCAGGTTTCTAACCTTGCCGAGAAGGTTGCCGAAAGCATCGGCGCCGACGCGCTCCTAGTGCGCGTCATGGCGCTCTACCACGATATAGGCAAGACGACGCGCCCCGAGTACTTTACCGAAAACCAGAAGCAGGGAATCAACCCGCACGACGACAACAGGCCGGAATACTCAGCCTCCATCATCGTCGGGCACGTGGAAAACGGCGCGATGCTTGCAAAGGAATACAAGCTGCCCGACATCGTTACCGCAGGCATCCGCGAGCACCACGGTACAACGCTCATACAGTACTTCTACTACAAGGCTGTCGAACAGGCCAAGGCCGAAGGCAAGACCGTCGACGAATCCAAGTTCCGCTACAACGGGCCCAAGCCGCAGACCAAGGAAACGGCAATCCTCATGCTCGCCGACATCATCGAGGCGACAAGCCGCTCCATGACCGACCAGAGCCCAGAGGCCATTGCCGACATGATCCACAAGACCATCCACGGCAGGTTCGACGAGGGGCAGTTCAGCGAGTGCGACCTCTCCATCAGGGAACTCTTCAAGCTCGAAAAGGAATTCCTGCACAGCCTGGACGGCACGTTCCATACGCGTGTCAAGTACCCCGGCCAGAAGTGACACTGTCGTTAGACAGTGTCATCCAGAACCCTGGAGACCATTAGGACGACAGGGCGAAGGATCCAGACCCAAAAAAACAGAAATCAGTCCAAAATGGGTACCAAATTACCTCTAATCGAACCATTTGGTACCCAAAATTTTAGTTTATACACAACCCGTCATACGATATTCAATTGCATTTGAGCATAATTCGACCGCAAGTGGGTACCAAAACAGACAAAAAACACATTTTAGTACCCATCCGGAGCCATTTTGCACACATTTTACCCTTCTCTGCGTTCCTAAACAATTACTTTGTTCTAAAAAATGGGTACCAAAACGAACAAAACAACCCCATTTGGTACCCATTTTTAAAGATTATTGCCAAAGCCCAGTATCGGCACGGGTTACGTACTATTTTGGATATCCCAATGGCACATTAGCCAAAATTCCATTTATTTTTTAGAAAAAGACAAAAATCCACTTGACAAGAAGCAATATCATTTGTATATTTGGCTCGTTGACTGATTTATCGGTCAAAACCACTCTGGGGTGGTAGCTCAATTTTGGTTAGAGCACCGGCCTGTCACGCCGGAGGTTGCGAGTTCAAGCCTCGTCTATCCCGCGATAAAACCCTCTCGAAAGAGAGGGTTTTTCGTTTATTCCCCATTCCCGTCATCATCTCCCCCACACATAATCCTACGCTATACGATCCGTGCACGCTCTGCAAGCACTTCAGGAACGCTGGCAAAATACAGAAAACCCGCGCTTATGGCGCGGGTTTCAAATTTGAATTACTGGCCTAGAGGCTACCTTTTCTTCTTTTTCTTCTTGCCCTTCTTGTCGGCCTTGGCGGGCTTTTCCTCTTCCTTCGGCTCTTCAACCTTCGGAGCCGGCTTCGGAGCATTTCCGCGCAGGTCCTTCATCTTGAAGGTCACGTTGATTTCGGCAGTTTCGACCTTCGAGTAGACTCCACCCGGGTCCTTCACCTTGAAGGTGAACTCGTCGAGGCCGGAGAATCCCTTGTTCGGCGTGTAGGTGAAGCTACCGTCACGTTCGTTCAGGTCAATCTTACCGTTGCGCGGGCGCTGCACCAGCTGGGCAGACACGGGCTTTTCGCCATCCGGATCAAGCACACCGGCGAACAGGCCTTCAGAAGCAGGCACCTTGAGCACTTCGCCTTCCTGGGTCATGTACGTCTGGGACTTCGCAACCGGCGGGTCGTTCACGGCAATCACCGTGAAGGTGGCGGTCTTCGAGGCCTTCGCGCCTTCGGGGTCAGAGACCGTGAAGGTAATGCGTTCCGGCTTGCCGTTCCAGTTTTCGTGCGGCTGGGCAACCGTAATCGTCCTCTTGAACCTGTCGTGCTTCACGTCAAGGAACTTGTTGCCGGTCCAGCTCCACTTGAGCTCTTCAGGCCTGTGGTCCTTGTCGCGGGCATACTGATCGGTCTTGATAACCGCGAGCACGCCGTGGTTGTCGTCTTCCTTGATAGTGTAGTCGGGCATATCGCGCATCACCGGAGCGGCGTTCACGTGCTTCACCACGAACTTCACCACAGTCTTGTCCATGCCGCCGGCCGGGTCCTGAGCCATGAACACGAGCGTTTCTTCGCCGAACCAATCCTGCTTCTTGGGCTTCACGACGGCTTCACGGCCACCGGATATCATCACGTCGAGCATCTTGGCACCCGTCACCTTCCACTTGATTTCGTGCGGCTTGTGGTCGGGGTCAGTCACGTACTGGTCAAGTTTAATAGCCTTGAAGGACTTGCCTTCGAGCGTTTCCTGGTCCGGGATTTCCTTCACGACCGGCGGGTCGTTCACCGGCTTCACCGTGTACTTCACGTTCACGGAGGCCTTCTCGCCCGACGGGTCGAACACGTTCACCGTCACGGTTTCAGTACCGTACCAGTACTTGTTCGGGGTTTCGCAGGTCAATACGCCCTTGTCGCTGATGTTGAAGATGAGCTCATGCTTCACAGGAGCGGCTTCAGGTTCGGCATGCTTGCCCTTCTTGCCCTTCTTGGCAGGGGCTTCCTTTGCACCCGGCTTGTCGTTATCGAGCGTCCACTTGAGTTCGTCAAGCTTGTTATCCGGATCGTTCACCACCTTGCTGAAGTCGAACGGCTGGAACTGCTTCTTTTCTTCGATGACGAACGGCTGCACCGGCTTGAGGGTCGGCGGGTCGTTGACCGGGGTCACCTCGAAGGTGGCGGTCTTGGAAGCGCTAGCACCAGACGGGTCCTTCACGGTGAACGTGAGGGTTTCCTTGCCGAACCAGTTCGGGTTCGGGGTCACCACCATGGCGCGGCTGCCCTTGATATCAACCTTCAAATTCTTGTTGCCCGAAACAGACCAGCGGAGTTCGGCAGGCTTGTTGTCCGGGTCGGTAGCGGCCTTCGAGAGGTCGACCGGATCGAACTTTTCCTTTTCCTTGATTTTCTGGCTCGGGATGGCATGCACGACCGGCGGGTCGTTCACCGGAGTCACCTCGAAGGTAATCTGCACGGATGCCTTCGCGCCTTCCGGGTCAATCACATCGACCTTAACCTTCTCGGTACCGCTCCAGAACTTGTCCGGAGTCGTGACCACAAGTTCCTTCTTGCTGTTCACGGATGCCTTCAGCGAGCGGGTAGAACCCACCTCAAACTTGAGGGCGCCAAACGCATGGTCCGGGTCAGAAACATACTGCGAGAGTTCAATGGGCTTGAAGTGTTCCTTCTCCTGGATAGACTGGATAGGAATCGGCTTGATGACCGGAGCGTCATTCACGGATTCCACGAGGAAGTTCGCAGTCTTCGAGGCCTTAGCGCCTTCCGGGTCGGTGACCGTGAAGGTCACGTTGCGTTCACCATGCCAGTACTTGTCGGCAATCTTGATGTGGGCGATGTTCCTGTTGTCGATTTCTACCTGGAAGTCATCAGCCGGGGCGGGTGCCGGAGCGGCTTCTTCTTCCTTCTCTTCCTTGGCGCCCTTCTTGCCCTTCTTCGCATGCTTCTTCTTCTCCTGCTTCTTCGGGGCCGGAGCGGCACCACCAACCTTCGCGACCGTAGCAGTCCACGTGAGCTGTTCGGGCTTGTGGTCCGGGTCACGCACGAACTTGTTCAGGTCGATATCCTTGAACTGGCCCTTCTCCTTGATTTTCTGGTCCGGAATGTCCTTCATTTCGGGAGAGTCGTTCACGGAGGTAATCTCGAAGGTCACCGTCTGCGACGTTTCTGCGCCGTCCGGGTCCTTCACGATAAGCACCATCGTCTCGGGTGCGCACCAGAAGTACTTATCCGGAGCAGAGACGGTAAGGATGCGGCTCGGGGAAATTTCAGCCTTGAGCTGCTTGTTGCCCGTAACCTTCCACACGAGTTCATTCGGCTTGTTGTCCGGGTCCTTCACGTATTCGTCGAGCTTGATCTGCTTGAACTGTTCCTTTTCCTTGATCTTCTGGTCAGGAATCTTCTTCGCGAGCGTCGGCGGGTCGTTCACGCGGGTCACCTCGAAGGTCATCTTGTGGTTGGCAGAAGCGCCTTCCGGGTCGGTCACCGTGAAGGTGAGCATTTCGCGGCCAGACCACTGCGGGTCAGGCACGGACACAATCACGGTGTTATCCTTACGCATATCGACCTTCAGCTGCTTGTTGCCGGAAACAGTCCACTTGAGGCTAGAAGCCGGGTGATCCGGGTCATGCGCGAGGCTTGCGAGGTCAATCGTCTTGAAGCGGCCGCCTTCGCGGATGGTTTCACCCTGCGGGGCCTTGTCCGAAATCTTCGGCGGGTCGTTGATGGAACGCACCTCGAAGTGGGCAGTCTTGGAAACCTTCGCGCCTTCCGGGTCGGTAGCGGTGAACGTGATGTTCGCGGCACCGTTCCAGTACTTGTTCGGGATTTCGATGGTTGCCACCTGCTGGGCGTCAATCTTCACCTTGAGCGATTCGCCTGCAGGAGCCTTCTCCTCTTCCTTGCCCTTCTTACCCTTCTTCGGGGCGGCGGCAGCGCCGGCCTTTGCGGGCTTCACATCGAAACTCCACTTGAGTTCGGAAGTCTTGTGGTCCGGGTCCTTCACGAGGTCAGCCAGCTTGATGGGCTGGAACTGCTTCTTCTCGTCGATGGACTGGTCCTTGAGTTCGCGCACGAATTCAGGAGCGTCGTTCACGGATTCCACGGTGAAGGTCACCTTGCGGGAGTCGCTAGCACCTTCCGGGTCGGTAACGGTGAACGTGATGGTCTCGGAACCATGCCAGAACTGGTTCGGCTGCGTCACGTTGACCTTGTGGCTGCCGTCCATCTGCACCTTGAGTTCCTTGGCACCTTCGATCTTCCACTTGAGCTTGTTCTTCGGATGGTCAAGGTCTTCGACAAAGTTGTCGAGCTCGATAGGCTTGAACTGGCCCTTCTCCTTGATGGTCTGGCTTGCGATATCCTTCATGATCGGCGGGTCGTTGATGGACTTCACCGTGAAGGCGACCTGGGCCTTGGCAGAAGCGCCTTCCGGGTCGGTCACGACAAACGTGAGCTTCTCGGAGCCGTTCCACATCTTGTTCGGGGTCTTCACCGTGGCCTTGCCATCCTTGCTGATGTCGACCTTCAGTTCCTTGTTGCCGGTAACTTCGATCTTCAGCTTCTCGTACGGATGGTCCGGGTCCTTGATGATAGACGCGAGGTCAATCGGAGTGAATTCCTGCTTCTCCTCGATGGTCTGGTCGTCAATCTTGCCGATGGTCGGAGCATCGTTCACGGAGGTCACGGTAAAGAGTGCGGTGCAGGTAGCCTTGCCGCCTTCCGGGTCTTCCACCTTGAACGTAATCTCTTCAGCACCGTTCCAGTTCTTGTCCGGAATCACGATGCGAGCCATGCGGTTCTCGACCTTCACGGAGAGCTTCGGGGTGTAACCCTTCGGAGCACCCTTGGCGGCCTTCACGTCGAAGCTCCAGGTGAGCTGTTCAGGCTTGTGGTCCGGGTCAGCCACGATATCCGCGAGGTTGATGATGGCGAATTCGCGCTTCTCAGGGATGGTCTGGTCCTTGATGGGCTTGGTAAACACAGGGAGGTCGTTCACGGATTCCACAGTAAAGACAACCTTGCGGGAGTCGGAAGCACCTTCCGGGTCGGTCACGGTGAACGTCACAGTCTCTTCGCCATGCCAGAACTTGTTCGGGGCGGTGACGGTCACCACGCGCTTGCTGTCCATCTGGACCTTCAAATCCTTGTTGCCAGAGAACGTCCACTTGAGCTTGGAGTTGTCGTGGTCCTCGTCCTTCACAAAGTCGTCGAGGGCGATGGTCTTGAACTGTTCCTTCTCCTTGATCTTCTGGTTCGGGATATCCTTCATGACCGGCGGGTCGTTGATGGACTTCACGGTGAACACGGCATCGGACTTGGCAGAAGCGCCTTCCGGGTCGGTCACGGTGAAGGTCACCTTCTCGGAACCGTTCCACTTCGGGCTCGGGGTCTTGATGGTCGCGACGCCGGACTTGTCGATGTCAATCTTCAGGTCCTTATTACCCGCGATGGTCCACTTCAAATCCTTGAATTCATGGTCGGCATCATGAACAAGTTCCGCGAGGTTCACGGAATTGAACTGCTGCTTTTCTTCGATCATCTGGTCCGGAACCTTCTTGAATTCCGGCACGTCGTTCACGGACTGCACGGTGAAGAGGGCCTTAGAAGAGGCCTTGGCACCTTCCGGGTCGGTAGCGGTGAACGTGATTTCGGCGGCACCGTTCCAGTACTTGTTCGGGATATTGATCTTGGCGACCTGCTGGGCGTCGATCTCGACGGAGAGTTCGCCGTCCTTGCCCTTCACGGTCGGCTTCACGTCGACAGAGAACGTGAGGTCAGAGAGCTTGTTATCCATGTCGCGCACCATCTCGCCGAGCTTGATGGGCTGGAACTGGCCTTTTTCCTTAATGGTCTGCGGCTGCACCTGCTTGGTGAATTCCGGAACGTCGTTCACGGATTCCACCGTGTAGGCAATGGAGCGCTCGTCGGTTGCGCCTTCCGGGTCAGTCACCTTGATGGTGAGCGTCTCGGAACCGTTCCACTGCGGGCTGGGCGGCGTCACCTTCATCACGCGGTTGCCGTCGACAGTCACCTTGAGTTCACGGTTGCCAGTGATGGTCCACTTGAGCTTGTCCTTGCCGTGGTCGAGGTCTTCGACGTACTTGTCGAGTTCAACATCCTTGAACTGGCCCTTTTCCTTGATGGTCTGTTCCGGGATGTCCTTCATGACCGGCGGGTCGTTGATGGACTTCACCGAGAGCTTCATCGTGGTCTTTGCAACTCCCCCATCCGGGTCGGTAGCAGTGAACGTGAGTGTCTCGGAACCGTTCCAGAGTTCGTTCGGGGTCTTGAACGTGACTTCGCGGGTCTTCTGGTTGATGTTGACCTTGATGTCCTTGTTGCCGGAAACTTCGATCTTCAGCTTCGAGATGTCGTGGTCCGGGTCAGAGAGGAACTCGTCGAGCACGATGGAAGAAAGTTCAGTCTTCTCTTCGACTTCCTGGTCAGGAATCTTGGTGAACACCGGCTTGTCGTTTATGGAATTCACGGTCAGCGTAACCGGCTGCTTGATGGAAGCGCCTTCCGGGTCCGTGCAGGTGAACGTCGCGATGGCGGTACCGTTCCAGTACTGGTCCGGAATCTCGATGGAAGCGACACGGCTCTCGTCGATGTTCACGTTGAGTGTGCCGGACTGCGGTTCCTTGCCCTGGTGCTTCACGTCCACATCCCAGGAGAGTTCAGAATTCTTGTGGTCGGCATCCTTGACGTATTCGTCGAGCTTAATCTTTGCAAACTGCTTCTTTTCGTCAATCGTCTGGTTCGGGATAGGCTTCGTGAATTCAGGCTTGTCGTTCACGGAATTGACAGTGAAAGTAGCTTCGGAAGTTGCGCAGGCGTTCGCCGGGTCGCACACCTTGAACTTGAGCGTTTCGGAACCGTTCCAGAACTTGTTCGGAATACTGATGGTTGCAACGCCACCGGCATTTTTCACCTTCAGGTCCTTGTTGCCGGAAACTTCCCACTTGAGCTGTTCCATCTTGTGGTCCGGGTCCTTCACAAGCTGCGACAGTTCAATCGGCTTGAATTCCTGCTTTTCTTCGATAGTCTGTTCAGGCACGTCCTTCGTGAACTCCGGAGGGTCGTTGATGGACTTCACCGTGAAGGTGGCCTTCGTGCTCACGGCCGCACCTGCGGGGTCGGTCGCCGTAAAGGTAACGGTTTCGGAGCCGTTCCAGAACTCGTTCGGAATCTTGATGTTCGCGGTACCGTACTTGTCGATATCGAACTTGAGATCCTTGTTGCCCGCGATGGTCCACTTGATCTTCGACACGTCGTCATCGACATCAGAAACGAAGTCAGTCAGGGAGATGGACTCGAACTCGTTTTTCTCTTCGATGGTCTGGTCGGGAATCTTCTGGAGTACCGGCGGGTCGTTGATGGGCTTCACCGTAAAGAGGGCCGTCTTCTTGTCGCTCGCATATTCACCGTCGGTCGCGGTAAAGGTAATCTTGGCCGCACCGTACCAGTTGGTATCGGGGATAATGATGGTCGCCACGCGCTTCGGGTCAATTTCGACATTCAAGTCGCCGTCGGCTTGATCCTTACCTACCGGTTGAATGTCGAATTCCCAAAGAATCTGGTCCTTCGGGTGGTCAGGGTCGGTCACGAAATCGTCGAGCTTGATCTTGGCGAACTGCTTGCCTTCGTCGATCGTCTGTTCGGGGATATCCTTCATCACCGGCGGGTTGTTCACGGACTCGACCGTGAAGTTCACCGTCTCGGAGCCAACGGCACCCTTGGTATCCTTCGCCTCGAAGGTAATGTCTTCGGAACCGTTCCAGTACTGGTCGGGCACCTGCAGCGTAGCCACGCGGTCGTTCGAGATATTGACCTTGATGCTCTTGTTGCCCGACACGCTCCATTTGATCTTGTCCGGCTTGTCCATGTCGTCGGACACATAGTTGTCGAGCTTGATCGGCGCAAACTTGCCACCCTCGTTAATCGATTCGCCAGGAATCCCGTTTACCGACGGGGCATTGTTTTCTACCGCCGGTGCACTATCAGAATTTTCCTGCGCGATAACGACAGAGGCTAACACTCCAGCCGATGCCAAAAGCGCAGTTACAGGCCAATTCATTCTTTTCTTCATTTACTATCTCCCATTAAACATACCACAAGCATCTCCAAATGACGCTTGTAAATCATAACATGATCTCGGTGTCCAAATATAATGTATTTATTTCACAAAAAAACGCCTTTTTTCGCAAAAAAACGGCAATTTCCAAAGGGTTTGCGGCTAAAATAACACGTAAGTCGTTGACTGTCAACGACTTAGCGCAAAAAACACACGGAATGTTCCAAGTTGGAATAAACGGCAAAACGCAGAAAAATGACAGAAAAACGCAAACTTCGTGTTTTTACAAAAAGTTTACACGGAAACGGAACAAAAAGTTCCGAAAATTCACAATTCGTACCTTTTTGAACGTGACAGAAAAGGGTCAAAAATTTATTTTTGTAAAAAACAAATAAATCAATCCAGGACAAACTATGAAATTCGTATTCCTCTGCGACGCCAACTACCTCAAGGGCGACCTCGTCAACTTCGTCAACAACTTCCCGACGAACCACGAACTCGTCACCATGACCTCCGATGACCTGCTGCAGTCCAAGTCCGTCATGGAAGGCACCTTCGCCATCCTCGCCGAACGCGCCACCTGGCAGAAGAACTTCAGCCTTTTCCGCTACTTCGGCCTGCTCCCGATGCTCGAAGTGCTCCCGCTCGGCGTCGTTTCCCGCGGCCGTCGCGGCGAACCCCTCAAGGGCCGTAGCCAGAACAGGAACCAGGAAATCTACTTCAACCCCTCCGCAAGCCCCGAGGAACTCTACATGCAGGTAGACAAGTTCGTCGCCGCTCCCCCTTCCGGATTCTCTTACCCGAGGGGCCCGAGAGGAGCTGCCAAGGTCTAATCGCGCATGCAGCGTCAGGTTCTTGACTACCTGTATGCTCAAGGCGAACTGGTGTTCGCGGTTTTCCCAGGAAGCCCGGCACCCTGCGAGGCCTTAGAAAAATTCGCGCTGGCACTTAACGCTGGCGCGTCTTTTGTAGTATTCGACTTCTCGCAAAAACGCGAGGGCAATACGGGAATCCCGCTGAAGGACCTCTTCACGCGAATTCTAAACAACGACGAGCTGCAATCGCTCGAAGGCGCAAAGCAGGCGGGGCTCGTGTTCGCGGGCTTCGGCACGCTCGACATAACCGAAGAACACTTCCGCACGTTCTACCACAACCTGCAGCTCATCAAGAAGATGGTGCCGCACACGGTCGGAATCCTCCCGGGCGACGACCCCACCGCCCTCGACGAAAAGATTCTCGACATCGCAAAAATAGTGCTCGTGGGCGGCAACAGTACCGACGAGGCGGCGGCGTTTATCGAGGACTGCGCGCCACTTCGCAAGAAGAACATTCTGTGGCTCCTCGAAAAAATGCCCGAAAAGAAGCGCTTCCCCAAGTGCGTAAAGGCCATCAGAAAGGGATCGAGCAAGGATATCCGCAAGAAGGTCAAGGGCGGCATCGAAGGTGCGGCCGAAGCGCTCGCCGAATGCGTGCAGTGGATTTCGAAGGAAGAAATCCTCAAGAAGAACCCGATGGAAGGGCTCTCTAGGCTGTTCCGCAACCTCTTCCCGCTGTTCCTGCTGGTGGCGCTCCTCGTGCCGTTCATCTACCCCACGAGCATCGAGACCACGCATTCCAACATGCGCGACCGCATCCCCGAAAGGAACAAGCTTTCGGTCGCCCCCTCGTTCGACTACACGTTCGACGGGAAGGAAAACCTGAGGCGCATCGCACGCTATGCCATCGGGCGGTTCAACGCGGTGATTTCTGACGACAAGATGATCCGCCAGTACCTGGAAGAAACGATAAGTGAAAACGGCTACAAAGGCCAGGGCTGGGAATCTAACGCGCTCGCCGTGCCGCCGCAAGGGACGGTCATCAAGTTCTCGCGCCCCGACAACCTGGGCAAGACCGCAGCCGATTCCATAGGCGCAGCATGGAAATACTGGACCTCCATTCTCTCCGATAGCATCGCCTACATAACCGAGTTCTACAACGAGAGGGGAATCGGCGGGCGAAAGCACAACGGCATCGACCTCGCATCGCGCAAGGGCGCACGCATTCTGGCCCCATTCTCCGCGAAGGCATACACCAGCAGGGACGAGCGCGGTGGCGTAGTTATCGGGCTTGTTCGCGAAAAGGACGTGATGCTCTTTATGCACTGCGACCAGTTACTTTATCTTGACGGGCAAGAGGTTATGCAGGGCGACCCGATTGCGACAGTCGGCATGACCGGACACACCACCGGGCCGCACGCACACGTGGTTACAGGCGTGATTGACAGGCGCGGGAACAACCGCATCGGCAACGTTAAGTACAAAGTAATCGACCCCATCGCGTGGTACTACAAATTCAAGCCGAACAACCCCTAAAAGGCGTTTCAGCACCCCCCAAAAAGCAATTTGTGCGCACCGTCACAAATCGTTCCGAAAATCGGAGTGACACGTGTCACAACTAAACTTTTATTTTGCTGTTTTGGGGCGTTGGTAAGGAAATAATTACAAATTCACTATCGCCAACTAATCAACAATTAAATAACTTTACCCATGGTTTAGGGAAATGGGAAAGTACGTGAAAAACAACACGGAGAAACATTAAAAATGAAGTATGGATATGTGGCCTCTCTCTTTCTCGCAGCAGCACTGTTGGCCGGCTGCTCTGGCATCAAAACCCCAAAGGCAGATCTTGCAAGTCACGACGCACGTCACGACATCCCTGCAATCGACCAGATGATTGTCGAAATGAAGCAGGATTACATCCAGGCCTGCTACATGCCCGTCATCAAGAGGGATCCTCCCATTAACGCCTGCCAGACGGAACTTTTCCAGATGCTGGAACGCCGCTACCACATGAACTACACGCAGAACCATGTCGACATGGCAAGCAACGACCTGTTCTTCAAGGACGTGAACACGAAAATCACCGAACTCTTGAGAAAGGACCGTGAAGTCGGCAATGCGGCCCGCAGGGCTTTCGGTAGCACCAACGAGATGATGGCTTACTACCGCGAAGCGTATAAGTTCCAGACGAACTAAACAGACCGAGTACTCGACGTCTCTGGAGAAGAACCTCCGGTAACTCGCGCTCTCTCACTGCAAAGGCCCGTTGATACGGGCCTTTTCCGTTCACATGAAGACCGCTCGCGCTACACCCGGGATTTAAATTTCTCCGGTATGCGCTCACTCTCGCAACCACGCCTCGTTAATACGAGGCGTTTGTTGCTCACGGGAAGACCGAGTACTCACGCCCACGGCAAGCCGCTCGCGGTTTAAGCACGCGCAAAAATGCGTTTTTAGGGGAAATTGGGGGTTAAAACGCAAGTTTCAATACCCCAGACGATGAACGCGCGGGCGTATCGTGAGACGCAGGTGGCTCGTATTGACGAGCCATCGGAGGCGAGAGCGCGTGAAAAAACGCAGGTTTAAATACCCCAGACGATGAACGTGCGGTATTATGTGTGAGCCGCGACACATTGGTAACAGCAGTAAACGTTTTATCCCCTTAAAAATCACCTTTCGCACGGTTCTGAATCTATTTTTCTGAATGTAAGTGAGGTACCAATGAATATTCGCAAATTTTCACTCCCCGCGGCAATCCTTTCTGCAGCACTGCTCCCGATGAGCGCGCTTGTTGCCTGTTCCGACGACTCCAGCAATTCGAGCGCCGTCGACGAACCTATCGGCGATATCCCCGGCAACCCCGACATCGGCGACGGCACCGTTATTCCCAGCAACCCCGATATTGGCGACGGCCAGATTATCGAAGTGCCCGAAGCCAAGGATACCACATTCCTCGCTCCCGATGAACCCGCCCCCGAAGGCGGCTACACGGGAACGCTCACGGGCGTTTGCGAAAAAGGTCCCCTCAAGGCGGGTTCCGACGTGAAACTCACCTTCCTTGATGATGCTCTTTCCCCCACAGGCAAGAGCGTCTCCGCCAAGGTCGCAGACGATTACGGGAAATACACCTTGCAATACACCGGAATGACATCGTACGCCATGCTCGAGGCTACGGGCGCATTCCTCAACGACATCATGGGCGATGCAAGCGCATCGATTACACTCAAGTCCCTGATTCGTGCCATTGACGGCGAGACCGCCAACGTGAACGTGATGACCCACCTCGAGGCCCCGCGCATCGCCTACCTCATGAAGGAAAACGGCATGAGCTACGCCGAAGCACAGGGCAAGGCCGAAAGCGAAGTGCTGAAGGCCTTCCACATGAAGAACTTCACGGTCTCTGCACGTAACCTCTCCGTGCTCGGCGCCACCGAGGCAGACGGAAACCTGCTCGCCATGTCTCTCCTGCTCCAGTCCGAGTACGCCTCCGCCGAAATGCAGACCGTTCTCGATTACGTCGCCGCCGACATCGAGAAGGACGGCTCCTGGGACGATGCCACCATTCGCGCGAAGATTGCCGACTGGGCCTACCTGCAGAAGATGGATGAACTCTCCTACTACCTCGAGAACATCTCCCCTGCCCTCCCGAGCTTCGACCAGAAATTCCGTACCTTCTGGTTCCAGGAATTCGGCCTGGGCGTTTGCGACTCCACCATCCAGGGGAAACTAGTCGAGAACAGCAACCAGCTTAGCGCATACCACGGCAATACATTTGTATGTGCCGACACCACCTGGCGCATAGCTTCCGCATCTGCCCTCCAGAACCGCGAAGGCACCGCACTCTTTGGCGAATGCACCGACGCACTCGAAGGTACCGTCAAGGAAGCGGACGGAAAGAAGTTTATCTGCAAGAAATCCAGCTGGAAATACGCAAGCGACACGGAACTCCTGGACATCGCCGTTACAGCGGCGAACGGAGCGTGCACAAGCGCAAACAACGGAAGCGTTGTCAAGCACGAATCCGGATATGCCCTATGCCAGAATTCCACTTGGAAAAAACTGAACGCCACTCCGGTTGACTACTCCAAGGGCCGCGCCATGAACAAGAAGCTCGGTGCGGGCATCAACCTCGGCAACGCCTGGGAATCCAAGGGCCAGAAGGGCTCTAGCGCCGACTGCGGCTGGGGCAACTGCATCAAGGACGAATATTTCAAGATTATCAAGGATGCCGGTTTCCAGTCTGTACGCCTCCCGGTGCGCTGGAACTACGACGCCGAACAGAACGCCCCCTACACGCTGGATAACGGGCGACTCTCTGGTGTGAAGGCCGATATCGACCTCGCTCTTGCCCAAGGCCTCGTCGTCATCGTGAACTTCCACCACTACGAAGAACTGAACAACTACGCCGTCAACTACGACAGGAACCCGAGCGGCTACGAAAACGAGAAGAAGCGCTTCCTCGGCATGTGGGAACAGGTGGCTAAGGCAATGAACGCCTATGCCGACGACCAGGTGGTTCTCGAAATCCTGAACGAACCGCACGACATGAAGAACAAGCAGGTTGACGACCTGATGATGTCCGCCTACGAGGTCATCCGCAAGAACGCCCCGGGCAAGACCATTATGTTCGAAGGCAACGGATATTCCAAGTTCGCACAGATTTCCAACGTGCAGCTCCCTGCCGACGGCAACATCATCTTCACGGGCCACTACTACGAACCGTTCTCCTTCACGCATCAGGGTCATGGTTACGACTGCGGAACGAGGCTGAAGGATAGCGACATTTCCAAGATGCCGAACCAGTTCAAGGCTTACGTGGATTCCGCCCTCGTGCACTACCCCGACATTAACGGCGGGCACATCCCGATGAACATGGGTGAATTCGGTGTATCGACATGCAGCGGCAACGGCCCCACGAGCGAAGAACGTGCAAAGTGGACCGACGCGGCCATCAAGGCAGCAGAAAGCTACGACATGTCCTGGCATTACTGGGGACTCACGGGCGTGGGCGGCTTCGAAGCCTACTCGGGAAGCTGGAACAGCAACCTCCTGAACGTGTTCAAGAAGTACCTCTAGAATTTCTCCTTGGATTGACGGGGGCGGCGCAAGACAGCGCAGCCCCTTTTTTCTATATTTGTGCCCGCAATAATTAAACTCAAAAGAGACAAAATCATGGGAAAATCACTCTATCAGAAGATTTTTGAAAGCCACACGGTAGCAAAGCTCCCGAGCGGCCAGTACCAGCTCTTTATCGGGCTCCACCTCTGCCACGAAGTCACGAGCCCGCAGGCTTTTGCGCAGCTCCGCGAAGAAGGCCAGAAGGTGCTGTTCCCGGAACGCACGTTCGCCACGGTGGACCACATCATTCCTACCACGTTCCCGGAACGCAACCGCCCGCTCAAGGACGGCATTTCCGAAGAGATGTTCTCCCATATCGAAAACAACACCAAGAACAACGGCATCAAGTTCTTTGGCCCCGCTACCGCCGAACAGGGCGTTATCCACATCGTGGGCCCCGAAGAAGGCGTGACCCAGCCGGGCATGACCGTTGCCTGCGGAGACTCCCACACGGCTACGCATGGTGCATTCGGCGCTATCGCGTTCGGTATCGGCACAAGCCAGGTGGCAGACGTTCTCGCCACCCAGACGCTCGCCATGAGCCCGCTCAAGACTCGCCGCATCAAGTTCACCGGCAAGCTCAAGCCGGGTGTGACCGCCAAGGACGTGGCCCTCGCCTACATCGCAAAGCTCGGCGTGAACGGTGGCGTTGGCTACGCTTACGAATTTGCAGGTCCGGTCATCGAAGAAATGGGCATGGAAGGCCGTATGACGGTCTGCAACATGGCTATCGAAGGCGGCGCCCGCGTCGGTTACTGCAACCCCGACGAAAAGACTTTTGAATACCTCAAGGGCCGTCCGTACGCCCCGAAGGCCGACAAGTGGGACGAAGCCGTCGCTTACTGGAAGTCCGTGGCTACCGACGCCGACGCCCAGTTTGACGACGAAGTCGAAATCAACTGCGACGAGCTCGAACCGATGGTCACCTGGGGCATTACGCCGGCCCAGGCCATTCCGCTGAACGGCAACATGCCGAAGATTAGCGAATTCGAAGGCAGCGAAAAGAAGGTCATCTCCGAAGCCTACGAATACATGGGCTGGGAAGAAGGTTCCAAGATGATTGGCCGCCCCATCGACATCGCCTTCGTGGGTAGCTGCACCAACGGCCGCCTCAGCGACTTGCAGGCCGCCGCCGAAATCATCAAGGGCCACAAGGTCGCCCCGACCGTCAAGATGTGGGTCGTTCCGGGCTCCATGAAGATCAAGGTGGAAGCCGAAGCTCTCGGTCTCGACAAGATTTTCAAGGAAGCCGGTGCCGAATGGCGCGAAGCGGGCTGCTCGCTCTGCCTCGCCATGAACCCAGACAAGCTCAAGGGCCGCCAGGTAAGCGCAAGCTCCAGCAACCGTAACTTCAAGGGCCGTCAGGGCAGCCCCACGGGCCGCACCATCCTCATGAGCCCCGCCATGGTGGCTGCCGCCGCCATCGAAGGCAAGGTCACCGACGTCCGCAAGTACATCAAGTAACGCAAGGAGATTTAAAAAATGAATTCTATCGACATTGTTAAAGGTTCCGGCGTTCCTGTACGCGGCAACGACATCGACACTGACCGTATCATCCCGGCTCGCTTCCTCAAGTGCGTCACGTTCGAAGGCCTCGGCGCAAACGCCTTTGCCGACGATATCGCAGGCCTCGCCGCTCAGGGCAAGGTCCACCCGTTCCGCGATCCGGCCTACAAGAACGGCTCCATCCTCGTTTCGAACCAGAACTTCGGTTGCGGTTCCAGCCGTGAACACGCTCCGCAGGCCCTGAAGCGCTGGGGCATTCGCGCCATCATCGCCGAAAGCTACTCCGAAATCTTCTTCGGTAACTGCGTCGCTATTGGCGTGCCTTGCTACAAGGTGAGCCACGAAGTGGCCGACAAGATTCTCGCCTGGATCGAAGCTCACCCGAGCGAAGAACTCGTGATGAGCACCGAAAGCCGTACACTCAAGATGGGTGACGAAACCATCGAGCTCACGCTCGCTGACGGCCCCCGCGGTCAGTTCCTCGACGGCTCCTGGCACGCACGCTCCGCCCTCATGGCCAACGCCGACAAGGTGCAGGAACTTGCCAAGAAGCTGCCGTATATGCAGTTCCTTAAATAGGAATGAGGTGTGAGGTCGGCACTTCGTACCTTTGAGGTATGAGGTGTCATCCTGAGCGAAGCAACGCAAGTTGCGTAGTCGAAGGATCTAGTCACATTTGAAAAGCGTCCAAGTTAAAACCCTGGGCGTTTTTTTTATATTCTTTTTATAATTACCCATAATTCACAAGGCATTTTTGATGACTAGCGATATAAAAAAAAGATTTTTGTTTACAGTGGCTAGCATAATTGTCTTCATTGAGACGATTATTGTCGATTTAATATACATGGGCGATAAAAGGGTGATATTTTTTTTGTTTATCTGTATCGTTCCCTTTTCCTGGCTTATGTTTGCAATTCTGAAATCAAAATCAATAAAAGACAATCCACTTATAATAACAAAGCCCTTTAGTTTTCGTGGAATAGACAAGCCTGAAGAAGACTCTCTTTTTTGGAGTATTATTATATTCCAAATAGCGCTATTCTTTCATTGTATAATCAGCATCGCAAAACCCGACATTGATACCAAAATACTTTCTATAAGCGTTCTATTAAGCTGGTTTACAATTGGAGCATTTACTCTTTTATGCATAAAATCATTTAGGCGATGGAAAAAGTCAAAAAACCTGCAAGACCTACTTTTCGACTGGCCTTTTAAAAACAAATCGTTGCCGAACAAATTAGAATAAATCAAATCCAATAAAGAAAGACCTTTATCTCTACACCTCAGTCAAATTTTTCTCTTTACTTTTTTTAGAAGCGACTTTTCGTCTAATGAATAAAGTGTCATGGTTCGCTATTTCCTAATGCCCTTCGGGTCGGAAATAGGCAGTTTGACACCTTCGGACGGCCACCCCCAACAATCCCCCTCTTTGCGGTTCTTTTCCGGCATGAGCCTCCTTTGCCATTTTCACAAACGGTTTCTTGTAACTGCGACTCATATTATAGCCTCCGTTGTTATGGCCGCATTTGCGACCGGTTGTTTTTCAGAGGCGTTCTTTCGCAAAGGGCCGTGAAACCCAAATTAAAAAGAACGCACCTCGCCTTTCCTTAGACGAGATGCGTTCGGGGATGCCGATTAGGCAAGTCTTTTTCTGTAAATTCATGCACAAAAAGCAGATTTTTCCATTTCCTTCTCGGTTAAGTAAGCTTTTTCTTCCATCCATTCCT